>CAYWSV010000220.1:0-4843 GCA_964460155.1 uncultured Oligoflexia bacterium
CCAACACAACGGCCTTCAGCCTGCTCAGCAGCCGCGGCCGCGAATTACTCAGCCGTGCGCAACGGAGGGTCGACGAGTTTTCTGAAATTTGTCCGCTTTTACAGGTCTAAAAAGCCACTTTGATTCACACGGATGCCATCCTCTGATAGATCTTCCGTGTGAATTGACGTTTTTATTCTCAAAAGGCGGACGTATGACGGACACCCCACTTGCCCCAGAACAGGGCTGGAATTTTGAACACACTTATTCAGAACTTCCCCAGCTTTTTCACACACCCGTCATGCCCACTCCGGTAACAGCCCCACAGCTTGTGGTCTTCAATAAAAATCTCGCCACAGCACTCGGGCTCAAACCCGAAGCCTTCGAGGCCTCGACGGCCGCTCAGCTCTTTTCAGGCAACACAATTCCCGCAGGCGCCAAGCCGCTTGCTCAAGCCTATGCGGGTCACCAGTTTGGAAACTTCACGATTTTGGGCGATGGGCGCGCGTTGCTGCTGGGTGAACACACCACACCCGACGGCGACAAATTCGACATCCAACTCAAAGGCTCGGGCCCCACTCCCTATTCACGACGCGGCGACGGACGAGCTGCGCTGAAACCCATGCTGCGCGAATACATCATCAGCGAGGCCATGCACGGGTTGGGCATTCCCACGACCCGCAGTTTGGCTGTGGTCGCTACGGGCGAACCTGTGTACAGAGAAGATGTTCTTGCAGGCGCTATTCTCACACGCGTGGCAGCCAGCCACATTCGTGTCGGAACATTTCAACTCGCACGTGCAATGGGCCGGCCCGATGACTTACAGGCGCTCATCGAATACACGCTCATTCGTCATTGCGCCGAGGGCTTTGCCACCGAAAATCCAACCTCTGCGCTGCTTGAAGAAGTCATCCAAAGACAAGCACAACTCGTAGCCAAGTGGATGAACGTAGGATTCATTCACGGGGTCATGAACACCGACAACATGGCCCTCTCGGGCGAAACAATCGACTATGGGCCGTGTGCGTTCATGGACACCTACAACCCAATGACGGTGTTCAGCTCCATCGATCGCGAGGGGCGTTATGCGTATGCCAACCAACCCAAAATCGCTCTATGGAACCTCGAGCGCTTTGCCGAATGCTTGCTTCCATATCTGGATGAAGACCAAGACAAAGCAGCCGAACTCGCAGAGCAGGCGCTCGATTCTTTTGCCACCACCTACAACGATGCATGGCTGGGCGGAATGTGTTCGAAGCTCGGACTTTTCAACACCGAACCCGACGACGCAGCATTAGTCACAGACCTGCTCGGCCTCATGCACAAAACACAATCCGACTACACCAACACGTTCCGTGCGCTGTGCCATTTCGAAACAGAGCTGCCTAACACTCCGCTGTTTGCCTCTGCAGATTTTTCGGCGTGGAAAACCCGTTGGATGGACAGACTCGAAGGCCAGCACCAAAACAAAAAATACATTGCCGAACTCATGCGCCGCAGCAACCCGAGTGTCATTGCGCGCAACCACCGTGTCGAAGCCGCACTCGCAGCCGCAGACGAAGGCGATTTGTCTGCAATGGAAAAGTTGCTCAGCGTTCTTGCCTCGCCCTTTGACGATTCACCCGCACACGCCGAATACAGCACACCTGCGGGGCCCGAGTTTGCCGGTTACCGCACATTCTGCGGGACGTAATTCGAAGCTCGAATGCAGAAATTTGTTGAACTTATGCTTCACACGGATTATCCTTGAGACGGATAATCTAGAGGAGGCTCGAATGACGTTTATCAACAGAACTGAAGAACTCAAGCTCCTCAAAAAACACGGCCAAAAATCAGATTTTATTGTCATTTTTGGCCGTCGCAGGGTTGGAAAAACGGCGCTTATAAAACAATGGGCCAAATCCAGCCCCGTGGCATACAGTCAGGCCCTCGAATCCTCAACCCCTCTACAAATTGCACAACTCTTTGAGGATTTTCGCGAATTTCTACCTAAAAACATTGCAGTCGCAAAAACTTGGGAAGAACTCTTAGGATCTATCGCACTCGTCGATGACAAAATCTCTTTTGTCATCGACGAATTTCCATACCTCGTTAATTCGGATCCATCATTACCTTCGCGCATCCAACGCTGGTTCGATCATTCAAAACCCAAGAACGTCGGACTTGTTCTATTGGGTTCTTCTCAGCAGATGATGAATAGTCTTTTTCTCGACGGCAGCTCGCCACTTTATGGACGCGCAAATCGTATTCTACATGTACAACCCATGAACTACAGACACTTCTGCGAGGCACTCCAACTCAATCCGCTCGATCAAACGAGCTTTACAATATTTTCTATGGTTGGTGGAATTCCCCGATACTGGTCGTTTGTCAATGATTGTCGAAGTCCAATTGAAGCCGCTGAAAATCTTTACTTTGGAAACTTCCCTCTGTTGGCAGAAGAGCCTGATCGACTCCTCCGCGACGAGGGCATTGCTGGCAACAATGCACGTTCTGTTCTTGAATCAATCGGTCGCGGCGCTCGTCGGCCATCGGAAATCTCATCTCGTATGGGGTTACCTCAAACGAGCCTCTCAAAGACTCTTCAAGTTCTCATGCAAACATCTCTCATACAACGAAGTCTCCCATTCGGAGAATCGCCCCGCTCCTCGAAGCGAACTCTGTATCATATTCAGGACCCTTGTTTGAGATTTTGGTATGAGGTCTTCTCTCCTCATCAGTCTCGCTGGTCAGGCTATTCTCAAGATAAAAAATCGATTCTCATCAACGAACACGCCTCTAAGCTTTTGGAGACGAGCTTTCGACAGATTCATGTCGATTCGTCTTCATATTGGGAAAGCTCACTTGTTGAGTTTGATTGTGTTCGCTTCTTCGACGAAAAGAAAAAATCTGTTGTTGTTTCGGAAATCAAATGGGGCAAGCTTAGCACCAGTCAAAAAGAAAAAATGAAAAAGCAAATTGAAGAAAAGTACAAAGCCTCTGGACTTTGCCACCAATACACGCTGGCGGAGGTTGAGGTTCTTGATTTCTCAGACGTCGTGAACCAGCTTCTAAATTTCGAATAAACAGAAACGTCCAAGCCAAAGTGACTCGCCCAAGCCCTATTCGCTGACGAGTTCTTGAAAGCCTGTCAGGCTGTCTGCTGAAAAATGCTCGTGCATCTCATCCAAATAAATTTCGCTCGCGCCCGCACGCTCGCGCAATTTGCGCAGAACTTCGGTGAGACGCGCGATCTGTTCGTCGCTCCATTCATCACCGGGTTTGAAGTCGATGCGCAGCGTATCTTCCAAAACGCCCAGCCCGAGGTCGGGTAAGCCGTAGGACTTTTTGAGCAACAAATGACGACCCTCTTGGATCATCGAAATGACGTCTAGCAGGCCGTACTTATCGGAAATCAATTCACGCTTGCGTGAGCCCTCTCGAGCCATGGAACTTGCTGCAAGGTTGGCGTTGGCAATCAGAATTCCAATGGCCTTGCCCAAACTCTCTTTGTTTTCGAATAAAATAGAAATTTCAGGCAATGTTCCGTCGAAATCACGCATTTGTGCTTTGAAGCTATCTACGTAGTTACCCATCATGACAACTCTCTTTTTTTAGAGATTGTGTCCGACATCGGTCAACGACGCAAGAGCCAAGAAAAAGCGTTCGGAGGACATTTTTTCATAAGCTTAGCGGAGACTAAAACCTCCAATCCCAACCACTCCTGTCCCGCCGCCCTGATTTGCTGATTGTTTTTGAAACTCAACACGGGCCATCCACTTGCGAATGATTTTTTGGCGCTCCATCAGTGCGCTGATCATCGAAGCTGAAACAACCCGACGACCTGCAACAGTCAGCTCCGACGGCAACTGGGAGTGTCTCAGCAGAGCCATGTAACCTTCACATTGCTTGAGAGTTTTCTGAAGCTCAAGCTCTGCTTTGGCCTCTTCACCTTTTTGAACGAAAAAAGCTCCTCGCGCACTATGCGTATCGAGCTTAAAACTGAGCCACCACAATTCAATTTCAGAGAACAGTTTGAGTTGGTCGACTGAACGATTCACTTTTGCAAGGATTGGGTTGGCCTTTTGCACGACGCCATGAGTCCCAAGAGCCTGAAGATTTTTTTGAAGATGCGAAACAACCTTTTGCATTTCAGACGCTCGCACTTTGGAGCGTTCAAGGACTTCACTCTTCAGAACATTCACATTCAAAGTCAGCTTCTCAGCAAACTGAAGTGGATTTTTAATTCCTGCAAACGCAGCTTCACGACAATTCGCATTTTTTTTCAGCCGACTGCTTACTAAAACGTCAAAC
Organism: uncultured Oligoflexia bacterium; assembly: GCA_964460155.1. GTDB lineage: Bacteria > Bdellovibrionota_B > Oligoflexia > Silvanigrellales > Silvanigrellaceae > RFOM01. Next base: position 4,273 of record CAYWSV010000220.1, read on the forward strand.
AGATACAAATCCCAAGAAGTCGCAAACAATTTTTCCTGAAACTTTTCTTCTTCAATGCGGAGTTTATCGAAAGAATCTGCCAGCTCTTGCAACTGTTCAGACTGCTGGCTCAGCGCAGCGGCAGAGATTGTCTTGGGAGCTCCACCCGGAACTCGAGCGACGAAGGTGTTGGAGTGTGCGTTTGAAACTTGATTGAGAGATTTGAGAAATTCATTGTGTTGGGCAATGAGCTGAGTGCGCAGGTGTTCTTGTTCTGTTGTGCGTTGTGATTCAAGGGCGTTGAGATTCTTTATATGCCAGCGGACTTGCTTGCTCTTGAGTGCCTCACAGACAAGGGTCACCCCGCCCATGCCGTAATATTTAGACTTCTCCACCTTGGCCGGCTGTGGTTTTGTGATTCCCGTGTTGAATTCCCTCGGGCGAACTCCAGCGCCAGCGACGTCGCCATCGTTCTGTGCGGCATGGGCTGGAACGGAAATGGCAAGTCCTGAAAAAACGAGAGTCGCAAGAAGAGATTTTAGAGGACGGACGGCCAGTCTGCTGAACATCATGGTGAGTCTCCCGAGGAACA
>CAYWSV010000221.1:0-4821 GCA_964460155.1 uncultured Oligoflexia bacterium
TTCAAGCCGGGAAGGTCTTGAGTGTCGGAAGCTTCTCCAGTCAGACCCTCGAGAGTGTCGACGAAATCACGCCAACTTAGCTTTCGGGTTACAAGTTCTTGCGCCGTGACCACCGAAGCTGTGTTATAACCGGCCCTCCAGTAGCCCCCGAATTCGAAGCCATCGTTGGCCAACGCTGTCAGCGGGGCCAAGGTGCATAGCCCAAGGGCGGCTCCTGGCGTGTAAACCGAGCGGTTTGAAACCAAACGGGTCATATCCTCTCCGAGTGGTACGGGTCAGAGTTTATTCTGCTTTTACTAACTTAAGGTTAACATGCGGGAACCCGTGGACAAAGCATCCGCCCCCTCAAAAAATTCAGTCTTGACCCATGGTTTCTGACGATTATGTTGTTAGAGCTGATAGACTCCGTGCTTTCGCGGCGTCACAACTTTGAAAGAGGGGGGAATCCCATGATCGCCCAAATTCAGGACATCATTGAAACCAAGGTTCGTCCGGCCCTTCAGGCCGATGGTGGAGACATTGAGCTCATCGACGTTGAGGATGGAATCGTCAAGGTTCGTCTGGTCGGTGCTTGCGCACACTGTCCTTCAAGTGCCCTCACGTTGTACGAGGGTGTTGAAAAAATGCTTATGGATCTTGTTCCGGAAGTTAAAGGCATCGAACAGGTTTGGTGAAAAAAATGGATCAATTATTGTCTTCGCTGCGTGGTCTTCAGTCTGATTTACCCGACTCACTGCGCACGCAGCTCGGGTCATTTGTTTGGCAAGAGCGTATCAGTTCCGTTGAAGCCAAAGACGGCCAACTTATGGTCCGATTTTTCAGCGATGGTTTGACTCTGCAGGGCAAAATTGCGGTCGAGACGTTCATCCGCGATGCGGCCAAACCGCTGCTTACCGAGCATAAAGCCGAACTCAAAGTTTATATGGAACGGCGCGACAAAACCGCAGCAGCACCGCAGGCGCAAGCAGCCCCTGCAGCGGCTGCGCGTCCGCAGAGCGGTGGGCATCAGCACAATCACTCGCACGGTCATGACCATGGCCATAAGCACAAAGACGCCGGGCAATCAGCCTCGGGCAAAAAACCGATTCCGGGCGTTCGACGCGTTATTGCTGTGGCGAGCGGTAAGGGTGGCGTTGGAAAAAGCACTGTCAGCGTGAATCTGGCGCTCGCGCTGCATAACCAAGGCTACAAAGTCGGCATCCTCGATGCAGACATCTACGGTCCGAGCATTCCGATGATGTTGGGTGTTCAGCAGGATCCGCAGGTGAACGAGTCCAACAAAATTGTTCCGCCTGAAAAGTTTGGTCTCAAGGTGATGTCTTTTGGATTTTTCGCACCCGAAGAGAGTGCGGTGATCTGGCGTGGACCGATGGTCATGAAGGCGTTGCAGCAATTTTTCTACGACGTCGAGTGGGGCGAGTTGGACTTTCTTGTGATCGACCTGCCACCAGGAACGGGTGATGCGCAGCTCACGTTGGTCCAGAGCTTGCCTTTGGCGGGCTCAGTGATCGTCACGACACCCCAAAACGTAGCCCTGCTGGATGCCGTCAAAGGGATTGTCATGTTCCAGAAGACGTCTGTCCCGATTCTTGGCGTTGTCGAAAATATGGCGTCCTTCCATTGTCCGGCCTGCGGCGTAGAATCCGACATTTTTGGACATGGCGGAGCCCAGAAAGTGTCCGGTAAGTTTGAAGTTCCTGTGCTGGGGCACGTTCCCCTGATGGGTGAGGTTCGTCGGGCTGGAGATGCTGGCGAACCGCTGACGGCCGTTAATGGTCATCCTGTCCGTGTAAAATTCGCCGAAATTGCCGAAAGAGTAGTGGGGAGACTCATTGAGCTCGAAAAAGGAGTTTGACGGCGAATGGGCAGGACCAATTCGTGGCGGCTTTTGGCTTGGACGTGTTGCGCACTGCCCTTGAGTGCTTTGGTTCATGTGTCCATTTCCGCCTCTTCTCCTGCTCCGACTCCTTCTGCCTCTTCCGCAGTTCCGACCTCCGCATCCTCTGTAGCTCCGACCTCTGCAAACGGTCCTCAGAGTGCAGATGATTTAAAATCTCGGGCTGACTCCGGAGATTCAAAAGCGGCCTATGCACTGGGCTTGCGCTACTTCACCGGCGAGCAGGTCGAGCGCAACCGAATTCTTGCAAAACATTATCTGACGAAAGCTGCAGAAGCTGGAGACTTGAGGGCGATGAATATGCTCGGCCTCATGTCCGATCCTTTGTGGTCGGACGACCCGTCGTCGAAAGACGTTGCCACGGCTGTCTTTTGGTATCGGCGAGCTGCACAACAGGGTTTTGAATCATCGTTGAATAATCTCTCGGAATTGAAAAAGCGCGGATATATCAGAACCGAAATTGAAGCATCACCCGCGCCTGCACAAGTTGCTGTGCCTGCGCCGGTCGCTGCGCCTGCACAAGTTGCTGTGCCTGCGCCGGTTGCTGCGCCTGCACAAGTTGCTGCGCCTGCGCCGGTCGCTGCGCCTGCATCGACGCCGGTGGCTGTTCCCACAGTGCCCGCCGCCGCAGCTCAACCTGTGCCCTTATCTGCTGTTGCAAATAATCGAGCGCCACAATCTGCTCCAGAACCGACAAACTTACCACTCAAGTCAACCGAAGGCCTTGGGCCTGTGTCTGTGCCTATCGTTCCACAACCCGTACCAACACCCGTGTCTGTGCCCGTGGTTTCACCCCTGTCGGTGTCACCGGTTATGCAATCTGCGCCAGTCATGGATGGGCGCGACTTGTTTAAAGCGCGAAGTTCTTCGCTGGTCGAAATTATCGGTGATGGCAATTATGGCTCTGGAGTGATTCTTGGAGTTCTGTGGAACAGACCAGAGGATGCCATTCTGCGCACAGCGATGCAGGATATTCAGGTGAATTATCCTTTTATTGCAGCCACGGGCACAGGTTCAGACTCAACATCACTTCCGGCTGGCTCCTTTTTGGTCATCATCTCGAATGCTCACGTCATGGAAGGCACGCGGCTGATGGAAATTGGCTACGGTGTTGATCCGCGTGGACAGACAATGTTCAAAAAGCCGGTCGCGGGTGTGTGCTTTCCGACCGACAATAGCGTTGATCTTGCTGTTTATTTCGTTCCAGTTGAGGCGTCTGAACTTCAACTGAACGGTGTCATTAGTTACGCACCACTGCCCATTGCAGCTGTTGTTCCCGAAACAGGGAGCCGTATTTTTGCGCTCGCGAATCCCGAACGAATGGCACGAAGCATAGCACAAGGGTTGTTGAGCGGATTGCGGCCTGATCTCATTCAATTTGATGCACCTATTTCCAATGGCAGCAGCGGTGGTGCAGTTTTCGATGAACGCGGAAATTTGCTTGGAATTATTTTGGGATATTTGAATGAAGCTGGCGCACAAAACTTAAATTTTGCCATTCCCGCCGAGCGCATTCGACCACTGATGCTGGGGGCGGGTGCGTTGTGTTATCGCGCTGGTCAGGGTGAACCTCAGTCGGAAAAGACTTCGCAGGGAACGCGATAAAGTTGGGTGCTGAGGCAGCTTTTGAGCTCTTTGAACGAGTTCGACGTTTCCAATTTTTTCATTCTTTGAAGCACACTTTGAGGCAGATCCTGCCGCCAGTCCGGCCGGAAATTGATGCAAAAAGAGAGGAAAGTATGTGTGGCCATCTGCCCCCACGGAACGCGGGTGTCCTTCGCTCGCTTTGAGTCACAGCTGAGCAACTGGTTAATTGCACGAATCGCGTCGAGCCATTTCCCGCGCAAAATATCATCCGTAACGCCGTCGTATAGGGCGTACATAATTCGTCCGAGTTGTCCTTCTGAACAGCGGTAAAGAGCCCCATCATCTGAGGTTAGCCAGAGAGTAAACGTCTGCGGATTTAGGTGGGCCAAAATGCGAAGACTGTCGCTCAGTCGCAGGTGTTCACCCACAAGACAAGGGACGGTGCGTTCGGCTGCGAGAACTTCAGAACTGCTGGAATCTTTGAGTTCCTTCCAGCTCAGGTGAACGAGATGTGTTCCACTGAGTGCAGCTGATTCTGCCCATGCCCACAGGACGATACGAGAGAAGGGTGAATCTGCCGTCCAGTAGAGTTTTTGGGTTTGATTTGTCATGCTGCGTCCTGAATGCCTGAAAACAGAGACATCACCCTGTCAGGTCGCATGTTGTATGGTATGGCTGCAGGTGTGTCCACTGAATTGCGGGGAGGCAGATTTCAACATGTCTTATGCAGGTAACAACGAGCAATCCGCGCAGCGCAAAAAACGCAGAGTGCCTGACATAATCGCTCGCAAGGGCGCAACACCAATTCGGGCGCTGACGTGCTATGACGCGACTTTTGCGCGTTTGCTTGAGAAATCAGATATTGATGTTGTTCTTGTGGGCGATAGTCTGGGGCATGTGATGCAGGGGGGCGACTCAACGGTCACCGTTACGGCCGATGATGTGGCCTATCATACCCGCTGTGTCGCACGCGCATTGCATACCCCGCTTTTAGTGGCGGATGTGCCCTTTGCCAGTGCGGGTTTTACTGATGCACGTTTGTTTAACGACGTTGAAAAACTCATGCGTTCGGGAGCTGAGGCCGTCAAGATTGAAGGCGCTACGCCCGAGATTTGCGCTCAGATTGCCCGCCTGACGTCACATGGAATTCCAGTGATGGGACACATCGGTCTTGTACCGCAAAGTGTGCACGCTCTGGGTGGTTACCGCGTACAGGGTAAATCTCAAGAATCTCAAGAGCGTCTGCTTGCAGAAGCTCAGCGGCTCGTTGAGGCGGGGTGTTTTGCCATCGTGCTTGAGTTGGTTGATGAGCAAACAGCAGCCTTAATCACGGGTCA
>CAYWSV010000222.1:0-4772 GCA_964460155.1 uncultured Oligoflexia bacterium
TGAAAGCTCCCATACGGGTCGTGCAAGGAACTCGTTAAATTCTGTCGTTGGAATGCTTTTAGGAACCCGATGGGGTGCAGCGCCCGGTACATCAAGGTCGTCGCCATCGTCCCACAGGGCGGTAAATGGCGAAAGAACTGTTTCATCGGTCGAGATCGACACAATGATGGCTAATTTATAAAAATATTGGACTGGGTCGCTTGTCCCGCTCGCCCGCGTTTTGCTGGCTTTACCGCGGTAAACAAGAACTTCACCGGCCTTAACATCATCTTTTGAAGCAAAACTAAGTTTCATGCGCCAAAAAACCTGAATCAAGAGATGCAAAAAAGTTCCGAATCTCCATAACGGAGGCTCGATTGTCATGATATCGGCGGATATTCAAATTTCTCAAGACTATCTCGACCCCCGCTATGGCGCTTTGCTTCTGCAAAAATTGCCTGTATTCGAGCGTCTCGCCGTACCAGAGCTCGAAAAAATATATTCCCTTGGTGAAGTTCGGGTTTACCGTCCTGCAACAAATATTCTCATTGAAGGCGAATCCAGTGTCGGCATGTATCTGATTCTTGAAGGACAGGTGGGCGTCTACAAGGCCGGCAAATCTGGGGACACCGAGGGCCTCCTCCTGACCCATCTGGGTGTGGGCAGCTGTTTTGGTGAGATGAGCTTCATCGACCATAAGCCCCGCAGCGCAACGGTATCTTCGCAATCCCGGGTAGTCTGCTACTTTCTTGATGGGACGAGCCTGCAGAACGAGTTGGTCGCGGACCCTCAGTTGGCCCACAGGTTCTACGCCAATTTCGCAAAAGTCCTGAGCGCACGGCTCAGAGAGCTTGATGAACAGTTTATCTTGAGTCAAAAGCAGCTGTGGAAACATGCCTTGTCGCGCAAAGGAGAAGATCCACAATGCCAGAACTCCCCGAAGTCGAGTCCTTCGTCCTCGCGCTGAAACGCGAGTATGCCGGCAAACGTTTATCGGGTGTCCGGTTGCACCGCAAAGATTTGCGCTTCCCTTTCGACAAATCGGCACTTGAAAAAATCTTCTCTCAGGGGAGTCTTTTTTTGGAGCCACAACGGGTTGCGAAGCAGCTTGTTTTGAAGACCGAAAATGGAATGGTCGCCGTGAGTTTGGGCATGAGTGGATCTTTTTTGCCGTCTTCGTTCCCTCAAAAAAAATCGCATGAACACGTAACTCTCTTGTTTGAGGATGGCTCAGCTTTGGCCTACGTCGATCCGCGGCGGTTTGGATTTTGGAAGCCTGTGCAGGCTTTGTCGGAAATTTCCACAGCAGCAGATCCTTTGAGTTCCGAAAGTCTGAACGCTGTTTTTGAGTCGACACCCTTTAAGTCCTCGCAACGATCTATCAAAGATGCGTTGATGGATCAGGCGCTGATTGGTGGTTTGGGGAATATTTATGCCCTTGAAGCCCTTTATCGTGCCGGCATTTCTCCCTTTCGATTTTGCAAACGTGTGAAGCGCGATGCGTATCAGCGTTTAACGCAGGTTATTCCGCCAATGCTGGAACAGGCTATCGATGCGGGGGGCTCGACTATTTCCACCTATCGCAGACTTCATGGCGACTCTGGCGGATTTCAGGAATTGCATCTGGTTTACGATCGCGAAGGAGAGACCTGTTTGAAATCGGGTTGCGGTGGTACCATACGGCGTCGCACACAGACAGGGCGCAGCAGCTGGTGGTGTCCGCGCTGCCAAAAATAGGTGAAGCTTTGAACGAGACAACAACTCACATTTGGGACGTCGAATTGGCACAGTTCTGGCAGGGCGTGCAACTCCCGTCACTGTGTTTTGAGCAGCGTGTGGCTCCTACTGGGCACACAGAAGTCCGCACGGCCGAAACGCGTGGGAAGTTGACTGAAGCCCCATGGATAAACATGAAAGCGCCCGTTCTGCTGCAGACTCATCGCGAACCAAAACCGTGGGGTGCTGAAGTCTGGTTTACTGGTATCGAGAAACGTGGCGTTTCGACTGTGCAAACACTGTGTGGTCAACACCTTTCGTTGCCCATATTTCTGACCATGCAGGCAGGCCCGCAAGGGCGTCCTGTGACTCCACCTCTTTTGAAAATTCTTGAGCCGCAGCCCAATCGTTCGTGCGGAAGTCTTTACATCGAAGTCCACGAACAAAAGTGGGAAACCTACATTGTCACTGGTGTTGCTCGTGAGCTGTACCCCGATGGAGAAGGTGAACTTTTGTTTGGTTTTTCAGAAGCCAAACTTAAAGAATATGGCGGCAATGAAGCGGCCTTTCGTGCGGCTCTTCTTGAAAATGTTCGCTCCTATGAAGTTATTCGACGGGCACTCGACGGCGAAACACCTCCGAGTGAAGACTCATCTTCGACCTCTGACTCCACAGTGGACGAACAGATACAGCGCGCTGAAGTTTTATGGCAACGCGTCAGAAGTTTTTTCAACGTTCGACGGGTCCGGGTAGGTGATGTTATTCAGGTTCCACCTTTTGTACCGCACAGCTTGCAGGCAGGCGTGCAAGTGGTTGAATTCCAAACACCCACCTACGAACGACTGATTTTGGCCTTCAATCAAAAGGTTTTGACCCAATCGCATTGGGACTCCGAGCGCGCAATTGCGTTGGCTCGATTTGGTGATTTTGAATCTTCTGCTTATTGCGAGCCCACCGGATGGCAGACGATTGTTCGTTTTCCTGAGTTCACTGTCTGCCGCGGCGAGCTTGCACCTGATGGCTATTTGCCGGTTTCCCCTGTATCTCCCACAGCTCATTCTCTCGTTTTTGTGATCTCGGGAGAAATGGCGATATGCTCTGGCGACGATGCAATCTATATGCCACTCTCGGCGGGGCAGGCCGCTCTGTTACCTTGGCCTTTGACGAGCGCAGGTGTGCGTTTGCGCAACGTCGGAAACGGATCTGCAGTTTGTCTTCTTGTCTGATGGCTCATGGTTTTCTGATAAGCAGTCGAACGTGTGAATGAAGTAGAATCCCCTTCCCATTTTTAAAGTTTTCTTGAGGCGCGGGTATTTCAGAATGAATGTGCAAGCGGTGTTAGCTTTGCTTTTGGTGCAGTTGCTTTTTGGAGCGTTGCCGGTTGTGTCGAAATTCGTTCTGGCGCATGCCCATCCTCTTTTTGTGGTCGTACTGCGCAGTTTGTTCGCGACTTTGTTTTTTCTAGTCTTTTATCAATTCTCGACTCAAAAAAATTCACTCCCGGCGTTGCAGGAGCCATCCAATAATTCTTCAGGTGCGCATGTGTTGGCGCAGGTCGAGACCTATGGACGCACGCTGCCGGTGTCTGTGCACCTCAGATTGCTTGTGCTCGCCTTTTTCGGTGTGACATTCAATCAAATGGCTTTGTTTATTGCCTTGCCGGAAACTTCTGCCGCAATTACCTCAATTATTACCCCTTCAATCGCTTTGTTTACTTTATTGTTTTCAGTTTTTTTGGGGCGAGAATCTTTTAGGCTCTTTTCTTTTGTTGCGATTTTTATGGGTGGTGCTGGAGTTTTGCTCGTCGTAAATCCCTTTTCGGGAGTGTCTGCATCCAGTGGAAGTGGATTGCACGGGGAGGCGTGGGCCGATTTGCTCAATGTTCTGAGCGCTGCAAGCTATGCATTTTATCTTGCGTTGGTTGGAAAACTTCCCTCGCAGGTGGGTTCAATGCGGTTTAGTTCTCTCTTTTTTATGTACGGCTTGATTTTGAATGTGGTTGTCTTTTTGCTTTATGCACAGTTCGCACGTTGGGGCTGGATAACGCTGCCTGAGTCCTACACCCTAACAACCCCACTGAGCGATTTGCCTTCGAGCTTTTGGACAGGACTTGCCTTCTTGCTGTTTGGGGCAACGGCAATGACATATTTTTTAAATATGTGGGCTCTCCAGCGCGTTAAGCCCAGTTTGGTTGGAGGATTTGTCTGCCTGCAAACCATTTTTGGTTTATTCTTGTCGCAGAGAATATTGAACGAGCCTCTCTCGGCCAATATGATTTACGGTTCAATGCTGATCATTGTGGGAGTTCTCTTGCTCGCATATCAGCACTTTACAGAACCCAAAGAGGTATCGGCGAACTGTATCTTGTCAGAATAATGACAAAAGAACCTCCCCAGTCGCTGCGCGAGCTAAAATCCGTCCAGCCCATTTTTCTGGACAGGGGGAACTGTATGTTGGCTCGCAAGATTCGTTTGGCATCGGTGGGGTTGTTTACGGCGGTGGCTTTGGTTTCAGGCTCCTGCGGCAAAAAAAATTCAAACAACGACGATAAAAATGACGGGGCATCTCAGGTTGTTGTCAGCGGGCAATTGGCGTTGAGTGCTGCGACGAATCTTGCTGCAGCGTCGTCTCCTGATACTGTTTATGCTCTACCTGCATCGGTTATCGAGAATATTTACAGTTTCCAAAAAGACGTCATCAAAACTTATTCAATTGGAGCTGATGGACGTTTCAGTGCGAGTGTCGACTCGTCGCGTGGCGATATGCTTTTTGTAGCTGTCGACAGTAAGGTCGCCAACCGTTTGGATGGAATTCGCGGTGTACTGTCTGTGAAAGATGACAGTGGCTCGCTGTTGCGGATTCCTACGAAGGAAGCCAAGCAGGCTGTGGATCTTGGAACTCTGTCGGCCGATGCATCGGGTAAAGAATATGTTTCTGGCAAGAAGACTGATGACGTTCAGTCCAACTTCTCGCTTGATCTTGCAAAAATGAAAGAGCTTGCACGCACCGACGATTCGTCGCGCCAGCTCATCAACGTGGTCGCAAATATCAAAAGCTCGGGTGATTACTTTTTCGCC
>CAYWSV010000223.1:0-1434 GCA_964460155.1 uncultured Oligoflexia bacterium
GGAATCACCCGCTATGCAAAAAATCCACAGCATGCCCGACTCTTTCTTGAATTCCTGACAAGCAAAGAGGGGCAAGAGATTTTTGCGACAGCCAGCCAAGAATATCCCGTACGCGCGGACGTCGCTCCACCTGCGGTGCTCAAGTCCTTTGGCCAACCAAAATTTGATCTCAAAGGACTTGCCTCCATTGGCCGTTTCACTCCCGATGCAATCAAAATTCTCGATGAGGCAGGTTGGCGTTGACCACTCTCGTCCGAATTCTCCTCCTGTGCGTTATCGCAGTGTTTGCTGCGCCCCTCATTGCACTCGCAATCGAGGGCATTCGTTCTTTGTTGTCTGAAAGTCCCGGTGTTCCCTCGCAGCTGCTCGTGCACTACGGGACCAGTTCGATTTTGCTCCTTTTGGGCAGCATCGCGGGCGCCGTTCTCTTTGGAGTCTATGCTGCGTATTTGTGTGCCCGCTACGAATTTGCGGGCAGGTCAATTGTCTTGTGGGCCTCAATTCTCCCGCTTGGAGTTCCCAGCTATCTGGTTGCATACACGTGGGTCGACTTTTTAGTGGACTCGGGAGTCCCGGGCGGTGCGCTGAGAAATCTGCCCGTCACCTGCCTCATTTTTTCAATCTGTTTGTCTCCATATGTTTTCCTTCCGACTTATACGGCGTTGAATTCACTCTCGGCATCTCTTGTCGAAAGTGCGCAACTTTTGGGTCGCAAGCGTACAAGCATTTTTATGAGCATCGAACTTCCCCTTGCACGCGCAGCAATCTTTGCAGGCGCACTTCTGGCAGGTCTCGAGGTTCTGGCCGATTTTGGAACCGTGGACTTTATGGCAATCGACACGTGGAGCACTGGAATCTATCGCCAATGGTTTGGACACGGAGATCGTGGAAAGGCTTCATTGCTCGCACTTTTTTTGTTTCTTCTTTCAGCCGCAGTGCTTTTTTGGGAATCCGGACACTCCGCAAAAAAGAACTTAGCATTCAGCGGACGCAGTGCTCGTCGCATTGCACGCGAATCGTTATCCAACAGAAAATCTGTGTTTCTTGCTGCAGTCGCACTCGTCCCTGCGCTGCTCGGCTGCATTATTCCACTCATTATTCTTGGCCTGAGGATCACTTCATCAACCTCGAGCAATGAATTTGTCTCGACCATATTTCAACCCACCTTTACGACCTTGGGACTTGCAGCCGTTGCGGGACTTCTTGTCGTTTTCGCAGCGACTCTCTTTACCATTGTTCTGCGCTATGAATCGAATCCATTTGTCCGCCTGCTCGCCCGCACAGGGTCACTTGGTTACGCGCTGCCCGGAGGCGTTCTAGGACTTGGACTCCTCATTTTGCTCGCTCCTTTTTCGCTCAGCGGAAGCATATTCGGCGTACTGTTTGCATACTGTGTTCGCTTCAGCACCGTTGGCACCTCAACCCTTGGAGCCG
>CAYWSV010000223.1:1444-4766 GCA_964460155.1 uncultured Oligoflexia bacterium
GGAGCCGGATGGCTGGCAATTCCAAAAATCTACGAAGCACAAGCTCGTGTTCTGGGCTGCAATTCGCAGCAGGTCTTTCTACGCGTCACATTTCCCCTGCTGCGCAGAAGCCTTGCTTGTGCGTTCATCCTGACGAGCATTGACGTTATTAAAGAGCTTCCAGCAACCATGCTGCTCAGACCCTTTAATTTCGAAACGCTTGCCATTAGAACCTACACACTCGCATCGGACGAACGACTTTCCGAAACTGCCCCCTCTGCCTTTGCCATGATTATTTTGTGTTTGCTCGGCATCGCCTTTGCAGCCAAATTTGGGGCGTTTTCACTGTCCGATAAATCCGACTCAGGACACCACCATGAATAAATCAACTGCAGCACTTGAAATAAAAAATATCCACTTCGGATATGTAGGATCAGAACCCGCAATCCGTGGATTGTCTCTCACAGCAAATGCTGGAGAGCGCATCGCCATTCTTGGTGAGTCGGGAACGGGCAAAAGCAGTCTCCTGCGCACTATTGCGGGACTCGAAAAAATCAATGCTGGTGAAATTTCCATTCATGGTCAAAAGATTTCAGACGACAAATTTCACACGCCTGCAGAGCGCCGTCATGTGGGTATGGTCTTTCAAGACTGGGCCGTTTTTCCTCATCTCAGCGTGTTTGACAACGTTGCCTTTGGCCTGAGTTCACGCGGTAAAAGCAGTCAAGATCGCCAAAGAGTGGAAGAGCTTCTTACAAAATTCGAATTGCTCGAACTCGCGCAACGAATGCCCTCGACACTCAGCGGCGGACAACTTCAACGGGTTGCCTGCGCTCGTGCGCTTGCTCCCAGACCGCAAATTCTTCTTCTCGACGAGGCTTTTTCGAGTCTGGACGTCGGCCTTCGCCAACGCATTCGGGCTCAGGTTCTCGCTGCTCTTGATTCCGAAAAAATTACGTGTCTTTTAGTCACCCACGATCCAGCAGAAGCCGAAGAATTCGCGCATCGGGTTGTGCATCTTAAAAACGGAAGCCTCTCTGAAACCTAAGTGCCAATCTCATGCAAAGACGTTGCTACACCGACCACACATCTCGTCCGCATTTGGACCGTCATCCATAAATGACTCCCCTTTTTGCCCGCAAACAAACGATTAACTTCCTGATTTATTGAACAAATTCTAAAAAATGTAAGAAAGTCCGTTGTTCTTCCGATAAAGATGTCGTCGCTTTGTTTCAACCCGAAGGAGGTGCGTTTTGAAGAAGTCGCACGCAATTGCATTGGCAGGATTATTCGTCGGTCTGACTGGATGTTCGGGTTTAGAATTCAAAACCACTGGCCCCAACCGCTCGGCTCCAAAAACAACGAGCGCGATTGCCGGTGAAAGCGCAGATGCAAAAGCAGTCGAAAGTCCGACGGCTCCGAAAGCCGCAGCCGAAGATACATCGGGTGAAGAGTTTAAGAAGCTTCTTGAAGCGGCCGGTGAAAACGTGGGCCGCGAAGCAGGAGATTTGGGTCTGAAAGAGGGCTGCGTACCAAAACGAAATGTCGTGAGTGGCGGCGTAGCAAACACGGCCAACGCCGGATTGACTGGATTCCTTGGCACGTTTAGGCGCGGCTGGGGCGGGGGAGGAGGCGCGCCACAACCACCTCCGTTGAAAAACACTGTTATCGACGCCTCTGAATGTGTGTCGGAGTATATCAGAACAGAGCCGTTCGCATTTTGCCAAATTAAAACCGCTTCGGGCCAACTCGCAGAATGCGCACGCTGGAGCAAAATTGGCGGCGAAGACAAAAAAGATTCTCAAAAAGATTGTCAGGCCAAAGCTGATGCTCTGAGCGGTGTCAGGACCAATCCAATCGTCGAAGGATCGGAACCCAAGAAGGAATTCTTCTTCATCTGTCAAAAACTCTGAACTTTGACTCTGAAGGTCAACTTCAGAGAACGGGAGGTCGAGATTGGCGTTCTGGAGCAGACTCACACGATTAAGTCTTATGGCTTTAATCTCTGTGTCCTGCACAGACGCCAGTACTATTCGGCCTAAAAAATTGCCCTCAGGGTCAGCCGGAGCCGCAAGCACGCAGAAAGCGAATAATTCGAGTGCCGCAGCCGCACTGCACAAAAGTGCAACCGAGCTCATGAAAAAATATTGCTATCAATGTCATGGTCTCAACCAGAGTAATTCTGGCAGCCTCACCAATATCATCGATCTTGCGCAAAAAATATCGGAAGGTCAGATCGTTGCAGGGGAACCTGAGAAATCAAAAATCTTTGAACGCATGATTTCAAAAACATCACCCATGCCTCCGGCGGGTGCCCCAAAGCCTACACCCGAAGAACTCGAGTTGTTCAAAAAATGGATCGCCGACGGCGCACAAACACAGTTCTCCGGAGCTTCTTCGCGACCTCTTGTCTCGGAAGAAAAAATACTAACCGATGCAGGAATGGACTTGGTAAAAGAGATTCCTGACTCTACCGAGAGAAAGAAATACAGATACCTCACCCTCGCAGCCGCACAAAATGCGGGAGCCAGCGATGAAACTCTGCAAACGATGCGACAAGCAATCGCTAAATTACTGAACTCAGTATCCAAGACACCTGAAGTTTACGCACCCAAAGTTTCATCGAGAAATCCGCTTCTGGTCAGGTTTTCTCTGGATGATTTGGGCTGGACAAACAAAGAATGGGATATGATCACCAAGCGGTATCCCTATCAGATTGTCCCCAAAGACAAGAAAATACTCTCCGTATTGCAGGAGCAAACGGGAACATCAATCCCGGTCGTACGCGCAGACTGGCTCATTGCCACGGCAAGCCGGCCGCCACTGTACTACGAATTGCTTGAATCGCCCTCTAGGCTTCCTGACTTTTTCAAGATGCTTGGAATTGATCTTGCCACCGAGCAAAAAGAAAAACGCATTATGCGCGCTGGTTTTAGTAATTCAGAAGTCGCTGAACATGCGCGCGTCATTGAACGCGTTGCGTCACAAAACAACATCGTCGTCTGGCACAGCTACGAATTTGGAAGTTCGCTGACCGACAAAGACCCTTTTAAAATGCCGTTGGGACCCGGTGACATCTTTAGCTCTGTTGCCCGAGGACTTGGATTCAAACCCGACGGAAGGGAAATCATTTACACACTCCCAAATAGCTTTCTCGCCTTCTACATAGCCGACCATAACGAACAACGCCTCGACGAAGCCCCCACTCGCGCACGCAACACAGATTTTGTTTCAGGAGTCGCAGTTGCTGGAATCGCGTGTATGACGTGTCATTCGCAAGGGCTTCTTGAAAAGCAAGATCAAATTCGAAATGCGGTCATGAAGCGGACAGACTTATCCCAAG
>CAYWSV010000224.1:0-1971 GCA_964460155.1 uncultured Oligoflexia bacterium
TGTTTCGATGCTTGACCATACCATCGTTCTGAGAGTCTTTACGGGAGACCGACCCAAACTTATTTTGTTGCTTGATGGATTTCCGGAGGAAACCCTGACAACAACAGAACGCCACCTGATGAACCTCTTGGCGTCGTCTTTGGGTCATGCTCTCGTTATGTTCGACTTCCAAGAAGAACGCATGGCCACTGCGCAATTCGAAAACGAATTGGTCACCGCGCAGGCTGTACAGACTGCTCTTCTTCCCTCCTCAAGGCCCGAGATGAACGCCGAGCTCGACTTTCACTACGAGGCTGCAACACGTTGCGGTGGAGACTGGTTGTTTTTTGATAAACGAGAACTTTCGCCGTGGCTTCACGGGCTTGTTGGTGACGTAACAGGCCACGGAGTGCCAGCCGCAATCATGACTGGAGTGGCGTATGGTGCTTTTATGGGGGCTCAAAACGTCATGGATATCTTCCGTGCCACTGAAAAAATGGGGGAAATCGAACGACTTGAATTCATGGCTCAGATTCTAAACCGTGCGATTCTGAGCGTTGGTAAATCGGCGCGTCTGATGACCATGTGTCTTATATCTCTCAATGAATTGTATTATGCCAGCGCAGGCCACACACCTCTGCTCTGGTACAAAAACAAGCTCAAAAAGATTTCTCCACAAACCTCTACAGGTAACCCCTTGGGCGTATCGGCCGAGCGCTCAATTACGGTGAAAAAGTTGCAGCTTGAAGAGGGCGATTTGGTGGCTATGTATACGGATGGTTTGCTCGAAAATCACGGCCCCAAAAACGAGATGCTGAGCAAGCGCCGCTTCTACGATATTTTGTCTTCAGGGCGCCCAGTCAAGGAAATCAAAGAGCAGATTATGAGCGAAGCAACCACTCTGTGGGCTGACGAAGAGTATGCCGACGACGTCACAATGCTGATTCTACGATGGCCAGCGGCGTCGGTTGTCGATGTCTCTCCGCTGACAGCAAACGACCTCAATTTCAAATCTCTCGCCAGCTGAATTCGGTGCCTATTGCCTGACAAGGAAAATCTTCCCGCCATATTGCCTCATGGGCGTGCTAATTTTTATTGGCTGGGAGAAATTAGATATGTGGTCTCGGGCTCCACATTTTAGAACGTTTAAGGGCTATGCCGTAATGGTGATTGCGGCAGTTTTTGCAGGACTGATGATCTCCTCCTGTAAGAGCCGAACCTTCAATGCGGAAAACGAAGCCGATGCCGATTTGTTGGGTGTAAGAACAGTTTCAGTTGATCGTGAGGTCGTGCTGAAGAAACACCGTTTCGATTTGATGACTCCCACAGGTGAAAAAATTTTCGCAGCCTCGCGTGCGTGGATGCAAGCTCAGGAGCCTGAAGCGAATCTGTATTCACAGCCCATTCAATGCGCCAATAATGTTTCTCGAATCTTCGAAATGGCCGGACTGTCGGCCTACAGTTCACCCATCATTTCCGACGTGATGAATGCTGTGCGCAGCCGTGGCGGATGGGTGATTCCTCTTCCCCAAAACGCGGATTTACGAGTTGAAACTCTTGAACGTTTTTTTGGCGGCAATCTGCCTGCGGGGACATTGATTAGCGGATGCTCCAGCAAAAATTGTTCTGGAATATCTGCGCAAGCAGAGCTTGGGATCATTGGCGAGATAGACGCCAATGATCACCTGCAGGTCTACCATAATAATGGTTTTCGACCAGAAAATCGCCCGTGGCGTCCACACATGATCCCTTTGTCCTGGTTCCGACAAGGCTATCAGCGCAAATGGATGCCGACCCCCTGGATCAGCAGACAGCGAGACGCACGCGGAGCACTTCTCGAGGCGCGTGCAGTGTTGCCCGAGATCGAGGCTTTTGATCCGTCGAAATCTTTTGTGACCTTAGCAGTGATTCCTGAAATTCTCGACGAAATTAAAAAAGGTCAGGCGGTCGTCTCGGACGGTGTTGGAGAAATTATGCCTGTTGGGATCAGGC
>CAYWSV010000224.1:1981-2760 GCA_964460155.1 uncultured Oligoflexia bacterium
GGAACCGCCTGTTCATCTGCCCATGGCAGAATGCAAAAAAATCAAAACGAATACGCCTGCGCTGGTTCACTTGCGCGGTGAGCCTGAAGGCAAATCGATTTGCAGGCTTACACTTGGGACTCCTTTGGAGAAAGTATCGCTCGCTGGACGCTGGATGCAGGTCAAAGGAATTTGTCCGGATGGGCGCGTGACGACAGGTTACGTGAGGTCGGCATTTGTTGTGCCTGTGTGTGAATAATTTTGCAGCGTGTCATGGATGACGGCGCGTTACTTTAGCTGTCGGAGATAAACTCCGAACAGAAGATGCAAATGGGTTCGAGATCCGTATCGCTTTGCTTTAAGTCACTTGCTGTTTGAGGGGTAATACCATGTTTCAGGGACAGGGTCCGCGTTTGGTGCCACATCTTCGTGTTATGCAGGACACAAAAGAATTTCCGTTCAAGTGCGTTCTGAGCATGGGGCCGCTGGTTCGCTACTGGGCAGGTCTCGTGGCCTCACAGGAGCCGACGGTTTCTAAAATTGCATCCGACGTTATGCGTCGACTTGAGCGCGCTCCAGAACTCGCTCAACCCATTACCGACTCGAAGGTTATTCAAACTCATGAATCACTCATCAAGGTGATGATGAGCATTTTATGGTCCTCCGGCTTCCGGAATCCCGAGAGCAGCGGCGCAGTGTTGCCTTTTCATGTGCAGCCAGTGATGGTTTCGGATACATTCTTTGATGCTTTCTTCGACAAAAACGGCCGCTTTGCTGCAACATGTCAGATTGGCGAAGAG
>CAYWSV010000224.1:2770-4756 GCA_964460155.1 uncultured Oligoflexia bacterium
GCGCATTAAGCTTGCGTACTCAACAATCTTGCGCCGCCTGTATGGTATTGAGCTCGAAATGGGAACACGTCCTGTGGTGTTCTCGACTCAAGACAAAAACACCAACCTCAACCGTTTTCATAGCGTCACCATGGAGCCTAGCTTTTGTGATGTTGTGAACGTTGGCGGTCCTAAAGTTCTTGATGAAAAGATTAAACGTGAGCTTCTGGCAGATGTGAACGACGTCGAAAAGTGGCGTGAACTTTTGCCTGCGAACTGGTTCGAGTTCCACGGCTTCGCGTTCTATCGCACAAATGACATTACCGATCAAAATGCGTTCACCGACATTCAACGCGCACTCACCGAACGTGATTCGGTTGAGCCTGCGGTTCTGCTCGGCAAAGTTGAAGGAGCAATTCGTCAGATTCTTCGCCGTCCGAATCTGAACGTGGGTTTCAGCACCAGCGTTGGTGGTCTGCTTTCACGCTCGCGTTCATCTGGCACAGGCGATCGTAAAGGCGGCGACGGAGTGAGTGTTGAGCGCTACAGTCGCGAAGATATTCAGGGGTCTTTGTTTGCAATTCAAAACGACATGCTCGAGCGCGTGCGGACTCAGCAGCGCAGCTTGGTCAGCCTCGACCTCGCTTCGAGCGCCGACCGTTCCAAGATTGAATCCGACCTGCTGAATCAGGGTGTCCGTTCGCTCGCCGTGTTCCCGCTGTTCTTTGATGATCAGCACATCGGCTTTTTCGACGTCACTTCGCCCAAGAAAGATGATCTCAACGAAGCGGTTGCCGAAAAGTTGCACGAGCTCATGCCTCTGCTCTGCCTTGCCGGCAAGCGTCGTATTGATGATGTGAAGCAAGCCGTGCAGTCGATCATTTCCGAACAGTGCACTTCGATTCATCCAACAGTCGAATGGCGCTTTCACGAGGAAGCTCAACTCGCTTCCGAGCGCGCAGAAGGCTCTAAATCTCTTGAGATGAAGAACATCTTCTTCCAAGATGTGTATCCATTGTATGCACTCAGCACGATTCGCAACTCAGCAGCGCTGCGTTCGAAGGCTGTTCAGGATGACCTGCGCACCCAGATCGGTCTGGCGCTCGAAGTTCTGCAGATGGCTTACGAAAACCGCCCCATGCCGTTCCTGCGTGAGTTGTGCTTCCGCTTGGAAAAGCTTGATGCACGCATCAGCGAGCAGCTCACAGCTGGCGACGAAACAGCAGCGAGTAAATTCTTGGCGTCTGAAGTTGAGCCCGTCTTCAACCACGTGCGTGGCTGGAACTTGAACCTCATTCAGAAAATCAACGCCTACTGGAAACAGTTGGACGACAAATCCCGCACGGTTTACCTGCGTCGTCGCGAATTTGATGCAAGCGTGACTGAGGTGACTTCGACTCTGTCGAACTATCTGAAGAACCAGCAGCTCAACGCGCAAAAGATCTTCCCACACTATTTCGAGAAGCACTGCAATGAGTCAGTGGAACACACCATCCTCATTGGCCAGTCACTCGTAAAGGGTCGTGAGTTCAACGAAATCTATCTCAAGAACTTGCGTTTGTGGCAGTTGATGGTGATGTGCGGCTGCGCAGCTGAGTCGGCGCGCATGAAGCCCAATCTTAAGGTTCCGTTCGACCTCACGCATGTGATTGTTGTTCAGGATACCCCCGTCAACGTTCAGTTTGATTTCGACGACAAGCAATTCCACGTCCACGGTGGCGCCGATGGCCGCGGCGAAATGCTCAAGCGTCGCGTCGACCGCGCGGTGATCAAGGGAACTCAGGAGCGCTTGAGTCAGCCAGGAAAATTGTCTGTGGTCTTCACTCAAGAGCGCGAGCGCGTGGAATACATGGAGTACTTTACGTTCCTTGCCGCTCAGGAATGCGTCATGGAGGACGTTGAGGAGTACCTGATTGATGAAGTTCAGGGTGCTCAAGGTCTTAGGGCCCTGCGCGTCAGCATTAACTTGAAGGCTCTCCTCGAGCGTGGTACCGACCTGTATGAGAT
>CAYWSV010000225.1:0-4739 GCA_964460155.1 uncultured Oligoflexia bacterium
CCATTGACCGACTCGATCAGGCCATCACTAGAGTTTCTGGTGACAGAGCGACTCTAGGCGCCCTGCAAAACCGCCTCAACTCCGCGATGTCTAACCTGTCTGTTCAGGCTGAAAATGCGAATGCAGCCAACAGCCGTATCCGTGATACAGACTTCGCCGATGAGAGTGCGCGACTGACTCAGACAAACATTCTGAAACAATCAGGTGTCGCTGTCCTCTCGCAGGCCAACCAAACTCCTCAGCTCGCACTGAGATTGCTTGGCTAATTGCACAGAGAGTGACACAACCTCCTAGAGCCAAAAATCATGGCTGGCGGAGGAAGCAAGATGACAATAGGCCTCATAGGTGCTGGTGCAGCAGGCGCAGCCTGCGTCTCGGTCCTGCGTTCACGCGGGGCCGATTTTCTCGTTTTTGAAAAATCCCGCGGGGCGGGCGGTCGTTTGACCACACGCAGAGTCAGCGGAATTGCAAACGTCAGCGAGCTTTCTTTTGACCATGGTTGTCCGCGCTTTGAATGGTCTCAGATCCTTCAACAGCGAGTGAGTGCGGATGTTCAGACCTCAACAATCCAAAAGTTTGGTGATTATTACGTCGCAAGTCCGTCGATGCCGCAGCTCGTTAAAGATCTTCTGGGCCCTGTAAAAATCAAAACTCAAACAGAAATCGAATCTATCGAAGGAAGCGCTGGAGCATGGTACTTGAAAACAAAGTCAGCTCCCGAGGGCACAATAAAATCCGAGCGATTTGGCCCCTATAAATCTCTCGTGATCACAGCTCCAGCGCCTCAGGCCATCAAACTTCTCTCGGGTGTTCCCTGCGCATGGACTGACGAGCTCAAAAAAATAGCCTATGTCCCATGCTGGACTCTGATGTTCACCGTCAGGTCAGAGCACGATTCTTCGAGCATAAAAGACGACCCACTTTTTGAGAGTCTATTACTCCAAAATTCAAAACCAGGACGCGCAGAAACACCGAGCCTTTTTTCTTGGGTTGCTCAGGCTTCGGCAGACTGGAGTGTTGCACACCTCGAAAATTCGGCCGAAGAGGTCGTAAAACAATTGCTCCCCCACGCTCTACGACTGACAGGTCACGCACCCGACAGCGTAGTGTATTCCGTTGCGCATCGCTGGCGCTACAGCCGTGTCGTATCTTCGCTTTCAACTCTTTGTTTAGCAGACGACGCGCAGGGCCTTTACTATGCGGGTGACGGCTGTCTGGGTCAGGGTGTTACCGGGGCAATTCAAAGCGGACTCGCTGTCGGTGAGCGATTGACACACTCAGTTGGATAACGAGTGAACAGACGACCAACAGTTCTGCAACTCCTGTGAGAAAAGCCGCACCTCACCACATCATAATTTCATTTATTTCAGGTAATTACGAAAAAATTATAGATAAAATAAAGATATTTTTTGTCACCCAAAAGCGACACCCTCCATTCACAGAAAACATCGCATAGGTGTACCCGACAAAACGGCCAATTCCGGCCCGATGAGAGGTTTTGATTCAGTCTCCACATCAGACTCGGAAACTCCAATGACACTGCCTCAAAAAAACACCAATTTACTTTTATTCGCGCTCGCAATTCTTACTGCGGTGTCCTCAGCTGGTTCGAGTGTCACACTCATTGCCTTGTCAGCGGACTTACTGAACTCCACAGGTGAAAATAAAACATCTGCATATATACAAACAATGTCATATATAGGCGCTGCCTTTGTCGGTGTATTTGGTGGCTACTTCGTGCAGAAATTCACCCGAACGCAGGTTGGCTTCTGGAGCCCCCTTCTAGGTTCTCTGATCTCACTCTATCTTTATTTTTCAAGCCCAGTCTCACCGACTGTGGGGCTTGTAAGTATATTTCTACTCTTTGTTCTCAGTGGGCTGGAAACACCGAATTATCTATCTTTTCTCAACAGTATTATTCCAGAAAATTCGAAAATTCGTTCCTTCTCGACCGTTCAGAGCCTGAATACAGCGATTGAACTGACCACACCCGCTCTTGCGGGACTCGTTATCGCGTTTTACGGCTCAAAAATTTGTTATCTCTTTGATAGCTTGACCTACGCACTGACCTGCATTCCATGGATCTTTCTCCGACGGCATGCTCCAGACGTCATCATCAAAAAAAGACAACCTGACATCTTTATCGGTTTCAAGATCATTTTCAAAGATAGGTTTCTCCTGAGACTCAACATGAGCCGACTGTTGAATAATATCTCATATGTGACATTCGGAACGTGCATACCCATCTGGATTGGAAACGTGGTCAAAAACAATGAAGTTCAGTTTTCAAAGAATCTTGGAATTGCGCACTCATCTCTTTCTCTTGGCTTTTTATGTTCAAGTCTATTTGGACTTTCTGGTCTTATAAAGAATTCCAATATTTCCAGAATCACTTGGATAACATCAGGCTTCGCATTTCTAGGAGTAATTATCGGATTTCTTTCAAATGATGTCATAGGTGTTTTTACAGGGTGCGCAATAGTCGGATTTGCTCAGTTCTTTTTCAGAATTTCTGGAATCACAATTGGTCAATACTACACTCAGAAAGAAGATCTCGCGCCGGTTATAATTGCCGGAGATGGAATGGTCCGACTTTATTCCGCAGGAGTTTCGGCGATGGCGATCTTGATGCTTTCGAATTCGAGCCCTCTCTTGATAGTCTCAATTTGCTCGCTCACACTCTTGGCACCTTTTGTTCTCAGGCCACTGGTCGCTGGTATGCGACGGTGATTTTGATCGCACAATCCGGAACTAATCAATAAAGATTTTGTGCTTTGGAGTTTCAAGATCATCAAATTGGCCCTTCCGGACTGCGAGAACAAAAGCAATTCCCCAACCTGCAGCAAGAAGCAGTGCCAAAGGAATCAAAAACATCAAGATTTCCATATATGATTGCCCCCGCGTAATGCTAAAATAAGAAAACAAGAAAGACTCGTCATTGGCATAATGAGGGCTGCAACCAATGGATGCAGCTGATGACTGAGTGCGAGTATAAGAGCGATAAAATTGTATGATGCACTCACAGCCAATGCGATTTTAAGACTCTGTTGAGAATAACGCGCGAATTGAATCAATTGGTCAACAGACTTCAATCCGGATGTTTTCAAGTATACGTCACTGCAATTGAGTGCGAGATCAACCGCACCATGAACGGCAACTCCTACATGCGCGCCCGACAAACACGCTGAATCGTTCAATCCGTCGCCAATCATCATGACTTTTCGTCCCTGAGCATTCAGGCGGTTCAATAAATTAAGCTTATCTTCTGGCGTGAGTCCTCCGTGTGCATTTTCAGGAGGTAGCCCGAGTTCACAGGCAACAGACTGAGTCACTTTGACGTTGTCACCGCTGGCAATGAAAACCTGCAAACCATGCCGTTGCCAACGAGCAACAGCGTCTCGAGTCTCCTGCAGCAATGCGTCCTGAAGCTCAAAGGTCACAAATGAAATCAGTTCATTACTTCGTTCATTCATCTCAGCAAAAAACACTTCGCTGGACGGAATTGTGGAATTTTGAATCCGAACGGAGACAACCGAGAAATACATTGAAGACTCATGACAGAGTGCCAAAACCCATTCAGGCTGACCCAGTCGCGCTCGAAAAGTACTGTCTGCTTGTTTGAAGCGAACCTCCAGACCAAAACCCGGTTTTTCATCAACAGACTCAATCCAAAGCGGAGGTTCAGAAGGCGGCTTATCAATTGCCGATTGAAAGGAGTCGATCTGCGCTCTGCTTATCATTTTCTCAACATCACGCGCGATAGCTTGAGACAAAGGATGACGTGAGGCGTCTGCAGCAAGACGAACACGGGTAACTAAATCAGCAAAGACTTCACGGGAAAGGCGAACCTTTGCCGAGACTAATTTCGGTTTACCCTCAGTCAACGTGCCCGTCTTGTCGCAAATGATAGTATCGATTTCACCAATACGCTCGAGTGACTCCCCCGATTTTACAAGGACCTTTTGCTTTTGAAGACGACTGAGCGCGAGGGCTGTCGACAATGGAGCACTCAAAGCAAGAGTACACGGACAAACAACAATCAGAACAGTCCAAAAAACCTCTAATGCAGTATGGAGCCCCGAGGGGAGCCAAAATAAAAATCCTCCAACGGCCACAACCGTTAGAAAAGTCAGAAACCAAGGCAAAACTCTTGAAAGTAATTGTTCCGATGCAGATTTCTTGGAACGTGCTTTCTCGATCAACTCCCCCAGTCGCGCGATGACAGTCTCTGAAGCTGATTTTTCAACAACAAAGCAGAATGCTGAAAGAAGATTTTGAGTTCCTGCAAAAACACTTGAGCCCACGTGCTTCAAGACAGGAATCGATTCTCCCGTCAGCACAGCCTCATTCACTTCAGTTGAACCGCGAACGACAAGTCCATCTGCAGGAATAATGTCACCGGCCTTGCATTCTATTTCCTGACCGGGCCGATACAACAATGCATCTTCGGGCAGGAGCGGCAAAGCCCTGCGAAGTTCAGCCAATGCCCGCTCTTGAAGAGAATGATCGAGGGTCCGGCCAACAAGGAGTAAAAATATAAGCCCCGTGATGCTATCAAAATAAGTTTTTTCGATGCCGTTCATCAAATTGAACACACTTACACCGTAGGTGACAAGCAGAGCGATTGTGATCGGAAGATCAATGTGCAGGGTTCTATGCTGAATAGAACGGATTGAATTTTGAATGAACGACCGACCCGGAAACGCAAGTGCTATGCTCGCAATTCCTGCCGACATCCA
>CAYWSV010000226.1:0-4609 GCA_964460155.1 uncultured Oligoflexia bacterium
GCGCGACAGACAGGCTCAGGAAGTTCACTCACAATCAACGGAGAGTGAGCTTGGACTTGCTGGCGGAAAACTTGTTGCCAAGGATGATGGCTCAGCTCGTAATCCTTTAGGGTACTCTGTCCTGTTTGGCTACACGAATAACAAGCTTGATGGCACCAATGCGGACCCGTGCACAGGAACATTAATTCACAAGAGAGTGATTCTCACCGCAGCGCATTGCAAGGTGAAGCAGGGGGATTCGGTCATTTCTGAGGCAGGGGGTAAAATTTCCGAATACAAAGTGCAGAAGGTCACAAATCACACTGGATATCAGGATTCTAATGACCTCAAATATGCGTCTGCAGATTTTACGTTGGTTCTTCTGGATAAAGAATCGAACGGTAGGCCTATTCCTCTTGCAGCAAAAGCTCCGACATCTGGTCAACTTGCCACTGTCTCTGGTTACGGTACGAGGCAGACCACCCCTGCAGAGATCGCGACATATAAACGTGAAAATAACGGTGAAACCCCGGATGCATATTACGGCGATGTGAATTTGCGGTCAGGAACGATGAAGGTGAATGAGGTTAAAGAATCTGGGGTAAAAGAACTTGCTGGAACGGCAACTATTACTCTGAGAAGAGGGAATGCCATGACCTGCAAGTGTGATTCTGGTGGGCCGCTTGTTTTGAACGGTGAATTGGTGGGTGTTCTGCATGGAGGTGGACTTAAGTCGCGCGCAGGTGCGGCCACGTGCAACGACAAATACTACAAAGATGGTTATAGTGCTTTCGCGAGCGTGGCTCACCAGAAGGCTTGGATTGAAAAGGCAATGAATGAGCTTTTGAACCCTAAAAAAGATGAGCCGCGAATTCAGGATGGAAAAGATTGTCTGAACGCGATCAAAGATCCGAGCGTCAAGTATGAACCATGGACGGCATGTAAATTCGCGGGGTCAGTCTATCGAGATGGAAGAGGATGGGGCGGTTGGACAAGTTATGGCCGGCCTGCATTCTTCGTTGAATCAATCGAATATGGACGCAACTATTTGTATTACAAAATTTGTCATACAGCCAAAGACGCCTGCGGGTATCCTTACCAAGAAAATTTTTATGGTCGTGGCGGCAAGATTCTTACAACGCAAATTTGGGCATCAGATGGAACGCTCATTTATTCCGTCAAAGCTCCGCCCTGATGATATTACATTCTCGAATCTTTCAGCAGAGCATTTGGGTATAGACCCAAAAAAAGAATTTGGGTAACCTGATACACCAAGATTGTCGTGAAATTAGTTTCAGGTCTGCAGTCATCCTATGGGGTGCTCAATATGCAAGCGTCTGGCTTTCTTGTCTCTCCAGCTTTCGTCTGGATGGAGACAGTTATGGATTACGTTCTCTATTGGTTGATTTTATTCTTGCCAGTTATTGTCCTTAAAATCGTTCTTTTGAAAATTCGCGGCGTGAGAAAGAATAAGGACAGCATGTTGTTTACTGAAGCTATTGGTCTACCCCTGACGTTTTTGCAGCCCATTGTGTTTGTGCTTGCCATGATGAAACTAGACTGGCTTGGAATGCTTGTTACCTTTTGGTGGGGGCCTGGATTTCTCTTTGTGGTTTTTCTAGTCATTCGCAGTAAGCTTGTTGGGCGAAAAATAAATTGGGGGAATTCGGGGAATTTAATATCTTGGCTTTGTAAAATAAATTACCTTGTTTACCTTGCTCTTGCACTTTTATGGGACATGCCAAAACTTATTTTTGCTCTGAGTGCATGGATTGCAAGCGATCAAATTGAAAAAACATTCGCTTCGCTTGATGCCGATAGAACTCGACGAACTTTTCATGACTTCTGGATAATTAGAATTTTATATCCTGTTTTTCTTTTCGCACCAGTTTTTTACGACTTGGAGTGGTATTTTAAATTGCAAGGAACAGTCTTGTTTCTTCTGTGGTCAGCTGGTTTAGTTTTTGTTTTTCGCAAAGGCGAATTTTTTCAAATGCCCGAAGACCCAACTCTCCTGCGCAATATGACTTATTTTAAGAAGGAATAGCCAGTCATGGTCAAAAATAGACTTCAATTTGCGGTGGTTCGTGAGGATCCGTTGATTGAATCTACCATTATTAACAAGTTCGATATATCATCTGCCGTGGTGATTGGTTCAGGTGGATGCACAGCACTCTCCCTGCGTGCGCTTCATCCGACACTCAAGATTGAATTGATTGAACCAAATCCTGCGCAAATTGCTTTGATAAAAAGAAAAATATCGATTCTTAAAAATCATAAGGCGAGCGAAGCGCGAAAAATTATTGCGACAAACAAGTTTGATACTGTCATTGAGTCGGGAAACTTCGAGTCATTGTTCCGAATGCTACGAACATTTGTTTTTGAATTCGTTGTTGATGAGAAAAGCGTTATTCAGTTTTTTGAACAGCGCGCAGCACTTCGTTGGAATGATGTTTTTGCAAATCCGTACTGGGTGTCGGCATTTGAATTATTCTTCTCGAACTCTTTGTTGGTATCAATGTTTGGTCCCGATGCAATTCAATATGCCAAACCCGGTTCGTATCCCCGGTATTTCAGGGAGCTGATTGAACGGGGACTGCAGAGACAAGATGCACGAAATAACTATTTTCTGCAGCATATTTTTCTTGGTCGTTACCTTTCTGGTAAAGAAAATCTCCCTGAGTATCTCAAGAGAGGTATCGTTGATTTTCAATTTAATTTCAATCAAATATTTGCTCATGAATTCAGCGGATACAGTAAATACGGTCTCGTGAGCTTGTCGAACATTCTTGATTGGAGCAATCCGCAGACTTTGACGGCTATTGGGCAGCGCGTGTCTAATGACATGAAAACCGGCTCCGTTCTTTTGTTTAGACAACTCAACAACGACACGGATTTTAAGTCGTATTTCAGCGGATTCGATTGGCAGTCTGACATTGAAAAGAGTTTATTGAGTAAAGATCGTAGTTTGTTTTATTCGAGTCTATGCATCGGGGTAAAGAAATGAATCAGTTAAATGCTCTTGTTGACAGGGTTTTGGTGGATGCAAACTATTCAAACAATCCTTATTTTACAAATTTGAGTAACGGTCAATTTGAGAAGTCTGACTTTGTCGAAACACAGATTCAATTTTATTTTGCTGTTGTGTTTTTCAGTAGGCCGATGGCTGCTCTCGCTGCAAAAATTCCAACACCGGAGCAACGAATTGAAGTTATCAGAAATGTTTGGGAAGAGCATGGTGAGGGTAGACTTTCGCACGGACATGGCAGTACTTTCCTTGAGTTTTTGAAACGGCTAGCAAATGTAACGCCCGAGATCGTTGAGACTCGCGGGCTTTGGCCTGATGTTAGAATCTTTAACACGACGCTCTCGGCGGCCTGCATACTTGATAACTATCTTATTGGTGTCTCTACTCTTGGTATCATCGAACGGATGTTTTCCGATATTTCAGCGTGGATTGGTCAAAGTGTTGTTAAGCGCGGTTGGCTCACAGACTCAACGATGATTCACTACAAGCTTCACTCTCATCTTGACGTTAAACATGCACAGGATTTTTTCGAGGTTCTTGCTGAACCCTATGAGGAAAGTGCTGAAAACAGATATCAAATTGAGCAGGGACTACGTCTTGGTGCAACGGTGTTTAACAATATGTACGTTGGACTCTGGAATAACCGGAAGATACGTTGGGAACTGGAGAAGTCTCGAACACCAAACCAATCTGGTGAAATTTAAAGATGGTTCGAATTTTGAAAATCGGCCCCGAGGATCAGTCCACGTTCAACGACCGACTGAGAGCTCTCGAATCTCACATGAGCTATCCCTATGGATTAGACTCGTTCAAGATTGACCATGGCAAAGACTACTTTGCTTTTTTTAATCGATTGGGCCGAGTTTTTTTTCATGCCGCCGTCGAAGGAGACTCTGTCGTTGCTTGTGGTTGCGGAGTATTACGGACATTTCCTTCGCCTAATGCTTTTAAACATATTTGGTATCTCTGCGATTTGAAGGTTCATCCGAACTTTAGACATCGTGGAATTCCTGCAATGCTTTTTCGGAAAGGCCTTTTGAAAAATCTGCTTCTGTGCCGAAGGTTGTACACGATTTCTATGAACCCCTCGTCTGGTCGAAACAGAGTACTCGACGTAATAGAGCGCTTTCCTTGGGTTCCATTGCGGCAGATCGGAACACTCTATTTCTATCAACTGACTCTGCAGCAAGTGCAGGCGCTTCTGCCAGACCTAAGCCGAATTGTTGGGGAGGAAATCAAGTTTATTAGATTGTCTGGAGTCAAAGACATTATTCTGGAAAGTTCAAAACAGGCGATTCCCCTTTTTCATGCTCAACACGGACCTTTTGCATCGCCATCTGCAACTCCGGCGCGCGTCGACGGCCAGTACATGTTTTGTTGTGCTGAAGATTCAGCACTTCATTCTGCACTGGCTCGTCATTTTGTGGCAAGTGCCTCTGCGAGTGTGCTTGGGTTTCGAGTCAATAAAGACATATTTCGTTACATTTTGAGCAGTGACATTTGAATTGATTTGAATTCGCTTTTTATCGCACTATTTGCTCCTTGTTTGTTTCAGAGTGTCGAGGCCTCATAAATTTTCGCGATGGCATTGAGATTGGGGGC
>CAYWSV010000227.1:0-4584 GCA_964460155.1 uncultured Oligoflexia bacterium
AGTTGACCGGATCCTCGCTGTTGAACGTATCGTCAATCCGGAATTTGGGAATAGTGAGATCAGGCGAACCTTTTTCCCCTGCAGGCGTCGGTTCTCCGGTGGGAGCGGCATTTTTTGCCAAGTCAGATGTAACTGCCGGAGGCGAAGGAAGAATTTGTGGAGGATTCGTATCCTTTTTGGCATCCGACTCGGCGGCTGGAGGCTTGGGCGCAGAGTCGGCTGGAGTGGATTCTTTGACACGCACCGAAATAGGCGACACTCGGCGCAAGGGTGAAAAGAATCCGTCTTGCTGTTTTCCGGCAAGAGCAACGCGCAAAACCGCATTTCCGCTTGCAGCGTAGTCATCAATCACCGAGTTTAAATCCGCTCGTGACTCATCGGAACCATCATTGTCTCCAGATGATATCGATGCCCCATGCACGGGAACCGTAATTCTTTGAGCATCTGAACCGTAATCGAAGGGCACTTCACTCAACTTCTTTTCCACCATAGGTTTCCAGTTGAGCTTGTCGGCAAATCCCTGTTCGCGAATAAGAGTCTGAGCAATCTCAATCCATGCCGGCAAAGCGCCCGTACCACCGGCAACCTTGAATCCACGCCTGCGCATGGGTTCGTTGGTGTCGTAACCGACATAGGCTGCAATCGTGTAAGCATTCTCGGGAGACAAAGACTTCGACCCCGCATCCTTGGGGTAAGGAAGAAATCCAACATACGTCGCATTCACGTAGTCATTGGTCGTTCCTGTTTTTCCAAAGATTGGGATGCGCAATCCGGACTTTTCCAAGATTGCATCATCGGCTTCATTTTTAGAGCGCAAAATGACCGTACGATTGGCAGCACGCGCAGTACCATTCGTCACCGTTCCACGCAGAACGCTCAACATTGGGCTCGAATAAAAATCATCAACCAACTGATGAATCTGTTGATCCGCTTCCCAAAGCAAATTCCCCTGCTCATCCTCGATCCTCTTGATAAGCAAAAGCTGATTCTCTTGATCGGTCTTAAAATAGCGATACGTCTTGCCTTCAAGAATGGTTTGATAGGCTAACGAGAGTTCTGCCAAACTTACAACGTTGGCTCCCAGCGGAAACGACGGAACCCACTGAAGATCGCTCTCTACGCCCATTTGCTTTGTCATGAACTGGGCATAGAGCATTCCCAGTGAATAACGAAAATCATCGTGCCAGTATAATTTTTCCATCGGAGCAGCGTCTGCAATAGTCTTGTATTTCACTTCGATTTGTTCGCGAATTTCGGCAATCAAATCCATCGGCACAGATGCATCAAGCAAAACATTGTCTTCAGAGAACAAGGAGGCATTGGCTTCGGCCATGCTGACCAATTCTTCCGGTTTTAAAACCTTCAATTTCGAAGATTCAATCAGCTGGCTCACAACACCAATGTCGAAGTTTTCTGCAGGTTGATAAACAATTTGTTTATCCATCGCATAAAAAGGAGCAAGAACCAACAGATCGTCCTTCGACAGAATCGTTTTACTTTGAGCAAGAGCCTTTATTCTCTCGATACCCGCCTTAGCCTTCTCACGCATACCTTCCCAGCGCAGGAAATTATTTCTGAGGATATGCAGACGAATCTGCTTTTCTTTTTCGGGCATCGCCTTGGGTTTGCTGGCCAACACACGCGCATGTTCAGCCTCAAATCCATAGCCATAGTTCATGGACTTCAAAATTGTCCGCAACCGGCGATTGTGTGAGACAGTCACGTCGTCAATCAATTCGCTTTTGACTGAATTGAAAAGTCCGGCCTTAAGATTGGTTTCAGCCAAACGGGCGTTGTATTTGGAGGACAACCGATTGGCAATTTCCGTTTCGTTCTCTCCTGATTTGGCCAAATCAAGCGTAACCAGCAGATCCTTGAATTGTGAATACGTGAGTCGGTCGAGCAAATGTGCGAGCAGCCAAACACTGGCAAGGTTTTCAGACTTCGCACCAGCACCTGCGAAGGTCGTTTCAAGCGTTTCGGGCGAGTGGTCGGGACGCGGATAGTAGAATTGCCCCTGCCATGTGTACACATTGCGCGTGTTGAGCAACGGCTCAAGAATATGCCAGCCCAACTGCAACGCCGGATAATAGGTGAGAGTCTTGAAAGTTGAACCGGGTTGCCGCTTGGCAAACACCGCTCGGTTGTATTCATGAGGCGCATACCCACCAACCATGGCCACAACTTGTCCTTTATCAAGAACAATCGCAGCACCCTGTATTCTGGGCTGACGTTCAATATCGCAAATCAAGCGACCGTCTGCTCTTTGTTCACGAATACTCAAAAGCACATAATCGCCCACATTGAGCTGCAACAGCAACGCCGCCTTGGATTTATCGAGGCCCCGATAAAGTGCCTGATCAGTAATCTTAGCAACGCGATCGATACCCTCTGAAGGTACAAAACACTCCGGAAGTCCAAGGCTGAATGTGGCAGACTCCTTGCCCTTCTCCTTCGCAATCTGAATCAGTTTCCCAACGTAGAAGCCATGAACTTCTGGGCGTTGAATACTGATAAATTGAGCCTGAGAAGATTTTTCAAATCCGCTCAGAATCATTTCCAAACGACTCAAATTCTGACGCACACCATAAAGGGCTCCGAGCTGAACGGCCCTGTCGAGAGTTGTTGTAATACGCAGACCCATAGAGCCAATATCGTCAACATTCTCTGCGCCAAGCGCACTCAGAACCTCTCTTCGCGCCAGTTGACGCTGAACAAGCTCTGTAATGAAAAGTTCATTGAACTGGAATTTACCCTGACGGAACGGAACGTCTTCTTTGATTGCGACATCAAACTCCTTTTGAGTGATGTATTTTGTATCCAGCATTCGCCGCAGAACATAATTTTTGCGCACCTTGGCATCGGCTTTGGCTTTGTTTTGCGCAGGAAGCGCACGCTTAGTAAATGGATTGTACCGCTCTGGCCCTTTTACACTTCCAGCAATAAAGGCTGCTTCACTTAGAGTGAGCTCCTGAACTTCTTTGTCAAAATAATATTTGGCAGCAACCCCAACACCGCGTCCATTGCCGGTGACGTGAAATTGGTTCAGGTAAAATTCAAGAATCTCGTCTTTTGAAAAGCGTCGTTCCATCTTGAAAGCATTAATGGCCTCTTGAAATTTAGCCTTCAGGTTGGTGACAGGACGCCCATAGAGGTTTTTCACTGTCTGCTGAGTGATGGTCGAAGCACCTTCACGCTTTCCCATCAGGATATTGCGAAACGCCGCGCGCGCCGTGCTAACAAAGTTAATTCCGCGGTGTTTGTAAAAATCATCATCTTCAGCGGCAATCACGGCTTGCTGGAGACTCTTTGGAATGTCTTTAAGACGAACATACTGACGATGTTCGGAGCCAAACAAGCTTCCCAGCTGAGTTGTTCCGTCACTGTAGTAGAGTGTCGACTCTTTCGAGAGAATTTCAAGGATCTTCTCTTTTTTAAGATGATCGTAGTTGCCGCCGAAAATCTCGAGAAAAGCGAATCCACCCAATGCAATTGGGGGAGCAACAACGCACAGAAGGAGCGCAATCAGACCAACGAAAAGTTTATTCATTGAATGTTCAACTCCAACGAAACCGGACAGTGATCAGAGCCTCTGACCGAAGGGTGAATTGCCGCGGAAACAACACTCTTCACCAGACCGGGCGTGATGAAATGATAATCCAGACGCCATCCGATGTTTCGCTCGCGGATGCCAGGCCGTTGACTCCACCAGCTGTAATGCCCGCCCCCAGTCTCGAACATCCGAAAGGTATCGACATAGCCTGCGCTGATAAACTCGCTCATCCACGCGCGCTCTTCCGGCAAATAACCCGCGTTCTTTTCGTTTTGTTTCGGATTGGCGAGATCCAGAGGCGTATGCGCGATGTTAAAGTCTCCGCCTAAAATAATCTCAAATCCTTGTTTTCTCTTCTTCTCAAGAAAATCAAAAAGGATACGGCAGAATTCAAGCTTAAAAGGCAATCGCAGTGTATCACGCTGGGAATTTGGAAAATAAGCAGAAGCAATAAACAGCGTGCCTACGGTGATCCCTAAAAACCGCCCCTCGGAGTCGAATTCATCTGCGCCAATGCCATAAACCACATCCGATTCACGAATTGGAACACGTGAGTAAATTCCGACGCCGCTGTAGCCTTTTTTAACTGCCGGATGCCAAAACGACTGGTATCCAAAGGGAGTCAACCAGTCTGCTTGCAGGTCATCGTTGGAGCATCGAACTTCCTGCAGCAAAACAACATCGGGCCGCTCTTGACCCAACCAGTCCATAAAACCATTCTTAACTGCTGCTCGTATGCCGTTTAGGTTCCACGAAAAAATGCGCATTTTTGTCACGTCAATCAATCCTCAAAAGTCTGCGCAAGCTCCTTGCTTACGCAACTGAGAGCACGGGTAAAAAGACTCGGTGCCCATTGATTATAAAACCGCTGCAGTGCTCCCACTCGGGTGCTTTCGTCGACAAGTGCCTCAAAGAAATTTCCACGCAGTGTCAGGCTGGTCGAATATTTTAATTGGCCGTCAGTAAAGACTTTCGCCCCCTCTGCATCAAGAGCAAATTGTCCAGTCAAAGGATCAAGAGACATACCCGTG
>CAYWSV010000228.1:0-4577 GCA_964460155.1 uncultured Oligoflexia bacterium
CCACAGGTTCAGTTGTTGTGAACGGAGTGTCTTACACAGGAATACCCACAACTCCTCCAAGTATTGGACCAGGTGAAACGCTCACATGGCGCCCAGGTGCGACAAGTGGCTCTGCTCTCACAGCCTTTACCGTCAAAGCATTCGATGGCACCCAAGACAGCTCGCCTGTGACGGTGAAAGGCTCTGTAGATGCTGTTAACGATGCTCCAACACTGAATGCGGCCGCAACACTCACGGGTGCTTTGCGCAACCAATGGTTCGAAATTAAGTTCGAAACTTTACGATCTGCTTTGAATGCGCAGGATTCTGCGGGTGAAACTGCAAATGCTTCTCTCAAACTCAAAGTCGAACAACCACTTTCGGGTCAGGGTATTAAGTTGGGCAATAGCTCGGATGCTCCAACTTCCGGCAGCGCAACTTCTGCAACCGATTGGAGTGCGTCGACCAATCACACCATTACAGCTAACAAGAGCATCTGGTGGAAGCCTGCTGCAAACCTTGCGAACACCATGCCTGCATTTACAGTCAGCGTGCTTGATGGTGCGAATGTTGCGTCGGCAAACACAGCGACAGTGAGTGTCACTGTAACCGGCACAAACGATGCACCAACGCTGACGGCGGGCAATCTGGACCGCGGCAGCTACGCACAAGGGACTCCATTTGCAGTCAGCTATGCGCAGTTGCTTGGTCAATTTGCTCCTGCAGACACCGACAGCTCACTCATCCGCTTCGTCATTACATCTGTCACTTCTGCGACTCTCAAGAAGGGTAGCTCGAATATGTCGGCAGTGGCGAGTGTGGGTGGTACGCTTGGAACTCCAGACACCACAAACATCATCGCACCCGACGAAACTATTCTCGTCATTCCATCTGCAGCAGCAGGTGTGAGCCCGGTCACGCTGTTTACAGTGAGGGCATGGGACGGTGACGCGTATTCGAATAACGCTGGTAACATTCAAGCCACCTTCACCACAGCAAACAACAATCTTGTTCCTGTGCTGAGCCTGGTTCGCGACTTTACGGGCGTTACGAAAGATACGGCGTTCGCGTTCACATACGCTAGTTTGCGCAATGGTGGCACTCCTGCTCGCACCGATGCATTCGATGCGGAAGAGGCACTGCCGACTCAAACATTAAAGTTCAAGGTGAAGAGCATCTACAACACCAATGGTAAGCTTTGCGCTGGAACAGATGCGCTTTGCGCGAATGCTCTGCTGGTGGACCAGTTGATTGAACCGAGTACATCTTTCTACTGGAAACCAGAAACAGGTCTCACGGGTCGGTTGAAAGCCTTCAGCATTGTGGCCTTCGACGGCTCCGCTGAAAGCAGCAACCCAGTTGATGTTTACTTCCAAGTCAGTGCGCCTAATACGGCACCTACTTTGGCAGCAGGCCCAGCCATCAATGGCGCTTACGAAGATGTTCCATTCAACATAAGTTACGACATGGTGCGTCAGGCGACCGTGACAAGCGACGACCAAGCCGGCCCGGTGAAATATCTCATTAGTCATGTTTACACAGCCGAAGGCTCGCTTGCTAAATCGGGCAGCGCGGTGGTTGCAGGTACAACACTGTTGCAAGTGACAGAGTCACTCACATGGACTCCAGCGGCCAACAAGAAAGATGCAGTGACAGCATTCAAAGTGAAAGCAGTCGATGATCAAGGCGAGCTCAGTACAGAGCAGATCATCACGGTCAATGTCACTGGTGTGAATGACTTGCCATCTATCACAGCACAAGTCACCAGCGGTGGAAGTGAACTCATTGCACCTGTTGAGAACGTTGGTAAGACTTGGTCTTACAGCCAAATTAACGCAGCTCTCACAGTGTTGGATCCTGATTACGCGACACCACCTGCAGCGGGCACCTATTCATTCCGTATCGAACGTGCAGGTGCAGGTGCGCTGTATCAAGGCAGCACTTCGGGTGGCACACCCATTACGGCCAACATGGCTGTGGCTGATATGCCCATTCTCAAGAACACTGCCGTTGGAACACCCAATGCCATTACAGATATTTACTGGATGCCACCGACAAATGGCTCTGGTGAATTTACAGTGATGACCGTACGCGTGGGCGATGGAACCGAATTTGGTGCAACAACCTTCGATATTAAGGTCACGATTTCGGATGTAAACAACGCACCCACATGGTCTGCGGCTGTGGCAACAGCAGGTACTGTGACCTTGCCCACAGGCACAACAGAAAGCGGCGCGATATATGTGAGCTATGACACCCTCAAGTCACTCACAGGGTTGAGCGATGCCGATGGTCAAATCCCAAGCTTCAAGATTTCAGGAATTAGCTCGGGTACTGTGTCGGTGAACAACGCATCTCCGGTGGCCTCTGTAACTCTTCCTTATCCGGTGATCGCTGCGGGCGAAAGCTTGGTGTGGCGTCCAAATGCAAACGTTAATTCAACCCAATTGCTCAATGCCTTTACTGTGGTAGGAACCGACGGTGCGTTGGATACTTCGGGTGCTGGTGTGCTTGTGAAGGCCAACATCAGCGCGACCAACAGCGCGCCCAATATCTCTACACTTGTGCACACAATCACAGGTGTAACACGCAACGACAAAGCAACAATCAGCTTTAGTGATCTCGCAACTGCGTTGGTCATTAGCGATGCCGACAACGCAACAAACACGCTTGTGTTCAAGATTGAACAACTCGTCACTGGTCAATCATTGAAGTTTGGAGCAACTTTTGCTGGTGCAAGCACCTATCCATCCGGCTCCAACACAGTTGGAACGGGTAACTCCTTCTACTGGGAAGCTCCTCGTAATCAGTTGGGAACCTTCGATGCATTCAAAGTGACCGTGGTTGACCCAAGCAATCTCTCATCACCACAAGTGGCACTGATTCGTGTCACCGTCGATACGGGTACAAATGCAGCGCCCACGTTGGCAGCAGCATCGAATGATTACAGTCTGGGTTCACGCGGTAAGGGTATTCCAATTTCCTTGACCTACAATGATATCAAGTCTGGAACCGTGGCCGCAGATACGGACAGCGAATACATTAGCTTTGTGGTGACCGAACTCACAGGTGCGACCCTGATGAAGGGCAGCACAACCATGACTGCGACCAGTGTAGCGTCTGACACCACACCTGTGCCCGCATCGACAAGCGTTATTTCACCCAATGAAACAGTTGTGATTATTCCTTCAACAACCTTGACGGGTAATGGTCAGATTCTCTTTAAGACACGCGCTTGGGATGGCCAGAAGTATTCCGATGCCGCCACTCAAGTTTCCGTGAAGATGAACGTGATTGAGAATAATCAAACTCCAGTGCTCACCTACGTGCGCGACTTCACAGGTGGAGTGAAGAACACCATTTACTCATTCACTTATGATCAGCTGCGCGGCAATCCAACCATTTTGGATGGTTCACAACGCACAAATGCAATGGATGCAGAAGAAGCACTGCCCACAAAGAGTCTGAAATTCAAAGTGAAGACTGTTCACAGTGGTATGTTGTGTGCAAGCACAGACGCAAACTGTGATGGCACAGCGTTGTCTTCTGGCCAGTTAATGGACCCAACAGGAACGAATTCATCCTTCTACTGGAAACCTGCAACAGGCTCCGTCGGTCGCTTGAAAGCCTTCAGCGTGGTGGCGTTCGATGGAACACTGGAAAGCAGCACCGAAGTTGATGTGTACTTCCAAGTGGCAGCAACGGATGCTCCACCCGTGTTGGGATCAGTCACCAGCTTCACGGGTGCATATGAAGATGTTCCATTCAACATCAGCTACGACCTATTGAAGACCAAAGTTCCTGTCACAGATGACCAAGTAGCTCCTGTCAGCTATAAGATTGTCAGTGTGTTGGCCGGAACACTGGTGAAGAATTATGGAACAGCCGTTGTGGCAGGAACAACCACAGTGGGTATCAATGAATCGCTCACGTGGACTCCCGTTCAGTATTTCAATGGTGCAGTGAATGCCTTCACCGTGAAGGGTGTGGATTCCAGTGGCCAAGAAACAAGTCTGGCAACAGTTAACATTATTGTCACTTCATCCAACAATCCTCCTACAGTCACCTCAGCACCCACTGTATTGAGTGGTCCTGCGAAGAGAGCAGGAGCCGCAATCAGCTATGCAAATATCGATGCCCTGTTCGCCACCAAGATCAACGACCCCGACGGCACAAATCCTGTGCCTGCAAACACCGTGAGCTATCGTATTGAGTCCTTCGGTGGCGCAGGAACTCTTACAGCAGGTACAACCTCTGGTGGCTCGGTCATTAATCCAAACGGTTCTCCTGCAACCATGTACACACTGATGCAAACGGCTTCCGGTGCTGCAACCAATATCTCTTCTATTTACTGGCAAGCTCCAAATGCATCGGGCACCTTCAAACTGATGACAGTGCGCGTCTTCGATGGCACCGACTATGCAGCTACAACCACCGATGTTTTTGTAACAGTCGCTGCTTCAAATGCTGCACCTTCAGTCGGAGCACTTACAGCACTCACCAACTCAACCAGTGTGGCTGAAAACGGCGCATTGCCCATCAGCTACTCAAGCTTGCATACACAAATCAATGCAACTGATCTCGATAACGACACCATC
>CAYWSV010000229.1:0-4560 GCA_964460155.1 uncultured Oligoflexia bacterium
CCTTGCTTTCGCCCAGAGCTTCTGCGGCATCCTGAGTGAATTCAGTCGGCTTTGCAGGACAAGTTAGACCCCAGCGTTGGCACCATTGCTCGAATGAAATCTTTTCAACATCAACAGACTGCTGAGACACAGAGTTCAATTCAGAATTTCTGCTTTGCTCACTTGAGTCATCACGCGCACACGATGCCAGAACACCAAAGAGAGATACCGATGCCAAAGCCGCTGCCGAAATTCTT
Source organism: uncultured Oligoflexia bacterium (assembly GCA_964460155.1). GTDB lineage: Bacteria > Bdellovibrionota_B > Oligoflexia > Silvanigrellales > Silvanigrellaceae > RFOM01. The sequence continues at coordinate 237 of CAYWSV010000229.1, forward strand.
TTCCACGAGTTTTGTCCGAAAGAGCGCATGTTTCCTCCTTGCTGTTCTCCTCTTCAAAGAGTACACGCGAAGAAAGAAACACCGATGACGATGTGACGAAAGACGGGGAAAGTGGAAAAAATTTGCCGCTTCAGGTCTTTTTGTAACGTTTAAATTTAACGTATCTTTCCAACTCTGCCGCCATGATATTTCGACCTTGTGTTTCAGCCAAGAACTGCAGAACTCCAACCTGCCAATCACCCACCATCGCTTGCCCGACGTACTTAGTGTGATTGTTGTTCATTAGCCCCCAATCCATATCACCAGAATCCCACTCAAGACCTTCAGTCACCTCGCCTAATTTTTGAAGAGCCGAGTTGGAATCGAATGCATCGGAATTGAGAACCTTGAGTGGACCATGGAGTGCGTCATCCAAACCACCTTCCATTTTTGGACCCATAAGCATTGCGAAACAGGAACCAGAACCGTCACCCATATTACGAGTGCGGCCACCATCACTCACAACCATCACAATAACTTTCTTGGGCGGTGCTTTGCCGTCAGGACTGCTAATAGCCTTGGCCAGAATATTCAGTCCCATGGCAAGTTGGCGCATACCTTCAACATAGTTGAGTGCGTTATAACTGCTCGCAATACCGTTTACCGGTACATCGATATTACTGCCATCGAGGTCGTTAACATTCAAAAAGAGGGAAAAATTTCTATACGGGTTACCTTCAATTTTCAGCGCATTCGCAACGAACGCACACTGAGACAAAAATTCCTGTTTGGTATCCTCGGAGGTCGCTTTCTTCGTTGAAGAGTTAAAGTATGCCTGTGAGGCTCCAATGGATTCACGGAACATCTTCATCTGATCTTCGGGCTTAGTCGATTTTTTCTCTGCTTCTGCAAGTAGGTCCTTAAAAACAGTTTTATAATTTAGTGCTTCAGATTCCTTCTTACCCAACGCTCTGAACTGATTGATTGTCTTGATCACCTTATCACGCGATTCGAGAATTGCTTTTCTTCTCTTGGGATCAATCACAGAGATTTTATCGAACACATAAGATAGATTTTTACCTTTGAGCAGTTCATCGGAGGGGTTGGAAATACCATCGACTGGTCTGTAATCACCAAAACCGCCCGACAAACTCTGGTCAATGTTGTTGACAATTGAAGAAACGCTGCGACCTGTGACCTCGAACCGCACAAGTTCACTGCTTGTTAAACCACTGTAAACAACGTTGAACTCTACACCGCCGTTTGCGTCATATTGATCGCCCATCATGAATGCAGTAATTCCCAAAGGGCTCTGCACAAGACCTTTATATCCGGCCATATGATTGACGTCGCACAGCGAGGGACGAATCTTTGTAAGGGTCAGATTGTGCACTGCAAAACCCGTGTACCGTTGCAAACCTATACCCGTCTGAATTGCAACATCAGCGGGAAATGTTCTGCCTGTGACGAACTCTCCAAAGTCCGACGCGTTCTTTGAAGTTGTATCAAGTGCTTTTCCATCGAGCGTTCCGCTGTTGAGAATATCGCCAAACCATCGATTGAAACGGAGTCCTGCTAAACGAGGGTCGGTTGATAGATCGGTCACGCCATTATCTTTGAGGTATTTTTTCGACTCAGCTGCTTTATTCAACGCAGGATGATCTTCATTGTTCGCAAACATTGTGTTTTTGCCGTCGGCGGTCAGTTTTCCGAGGGCAAAAACAAGGGGAGTGTGAACCTGATCAAATATCTTGATCGTCACAAGCGACCACTCACTTTCTTTGCCGCTTGCTTGCGCTTGTTGCAGCTGAAAGAGGCTCGCCAATTGAGCAGCAGTTCCCGTTTGGCCCAGTCTGCGAGTTAATTCAAAGGAGTCCTTCACCCACCACTGCGGAAAAGGTTGGTTAGATCCCGTCAGCAGACTGTTCCATCCCGGAACGTGAATCATGTTGCCAACGCTTTCCAGCACAGCCGTTGTTACGCCAGCGCCGAGGCCCCACTTCAACATGTCGCGGCGTGACCAAATCTTTCCTGACATCCTTAACTCCTCCCGGCCGTTCGATTTTATTTTGCCGTTGCAAAAGCGTACGAACTCAGCAGAGCTGCGATGGCTCTGCGACGCTTCTTAAAACCTTCTTGAGTATCAATGGATGCTCCACAGTTTTCGGGGGAATAAAGCCCCTCGACGGCTGCTTTGAATTCAGCTGTATTCGGTGAAAACTGTGGTAAACAGCGAGCCAACATGCGCTCCGCAGACTTTTGATCGGCGCAATAACAGTTCGAATTCACATTCTGAACATCGCAGTTAAATGCGGCAACACTGGCAACAGTCACCAAAGACTTAAGATAAATTTCATCCTCAAGTGAATCTGCGGTGAGACCCGTGCGCGTCGCATCGACCTGAAGATAGCTCTTTTCAGCATCAAGAATACTTTGACCGACCTGAGTGCCATAAAGATTGGGCATCAAAAAGCGTTGGCGGCCCTCACCCAGAACAACGACTTTGTCCTTATTCTCGGCGAGCTGCGTATCAACCAGCAACATGTCTGCAGTGATATCCACAATAGAGTCATCTTCTGGTTTACCAACACAGTTCAAAATTGCGTCTTTGAGCTGGACGAGATTTTTCCTCTGCCTGCCTTCCGCATAGTTTGTTGTCAGATTCATCACCAGTGGCTCAGCTTTTTCGCCTAGGGCATCATCGCTACTTGGGTTCTGAGTTGCAGGCACTTCGGGTTTTTTCTGAGTTGAATTTTGTGCCACAACGGGATTGCGTTTCAACCCGGAGGGTAAGTACACAGGCTTCGTGCCTGAGGACTTTAATTTTTCTACGCTACATGCAGCAGTCAGCGAGACGACGGCTGCAAGTGCAACGTAGAACAAATTTTTCTTCGAACGTCTTTGACCCAGTCTCATTTCATTTCCCCTGTCGACGTGCAGGCATAGGTTTCAGAACCAAAATATGACTGAATGACAGGCATCAGCTGCCCACCACTTTTCTTCCACGAATCAGTGACAACACTGATAATTTCCTGATTTGTTGCATTCAGATTGCTGATAGCTCGTGGAATAATACGCGAGAGACCACGTGCCAAGATCAAATCATCACGAACGTAGTAGTTAAATAGGTCCTCGACTTTTGTAATCGTGACTTCCTTATCGTTTTCCATGACACAACCACGTTCTTGGCCAGCACCCTTGCCAATGTTCAGCCACTCAGCAAGCACATTTGCCGTAACCGCTTCAAACTCTTTTGCTCCCTTGGGCAGATTCACCCAGTTATTGTCGTCTTTGATGATCATATCGCCATCAAATTTAGTGAGTGCTGATTGGATATATGATGACAGTAAAGCTTCCTGTTCCGACAACTGGTAAAAGGGGCGGTTCAAAATCTGAAGGTCACCCACAAGGAGATCTGGCGTAATTTTTTCGCCAATCGGTCCAAACGGACGGAAGACAATTGAACCCGCAGCCATTTGACGTCCAATGTGGCATCCCTGACAGAAGTTTCCAGACGCAGGGACAGCAGCTGCACCGCGTGGAGCTGTTTTACCTTCTCCTTGCGCCAAAACTCTCCAGTCTTTCGTTACAAGGCAGCGAGGCAAATCTCTGACCTTGTCTCCTTTTTCACCCGCAGTGTTCGGCTGCAGTGTTTCACCACGAATCACTTCGTTCATCGCAGCAACACGACCATAGTTGTTATTTTCGAAGAACATGGACGAAGGTTTCGATGACAAAAATCCAAGTGTCGTGAAGAATGTACCACGCGGCTCTTCCATCGTGCATTCAACGTATCTTTTATCTTTGTTGGCAGGGTCATTCACCTTGGCAACACAATCTTTCCCGTAGTACTGAGCTGTTTTCTCGGTTGCGAAAACCTGATTGGACTGGAGAATTTCTCTCCACGTCTTATTCTTCGAAACCATACTTTTTACATTTTGAAAAAACTCATCTGCGATATCTTCGCGCTTCTTTTCGTCCACAATGATTTTTGAATTTCTAATTTTTCCAGAGGAGGTGATTTTCTCGGAAAACTGTTTGAGTCCATGATTGATAAAATCATTGCGCCATTCAATGCCCAAACGCTCCACTATTTTCTGGCGCAGTGCTGGGGTTACAGTCGCATCAAGGTCTTTGACGAGGTCGGGTGTTTTTTGGAATGTTGCAATTTCGTCGGCGCGAATTTGCCGCCCCAGTGCATCTTGAGCAACTCGATTGAGAAATTCTCGACTCGTAACAAGATTCGTACACTTATATTGAAAATCGACTGGAACAGCGATTCCCGAACCTTTTGAATGATACTTTGCACGCGCATCAGCATAGACGTAGGGCAATCTGGATTGAA
>CAYWSV010000230.1:0-4554 GCA_964460155.1 uncultured Oligoflexia bacterium
ACTTGTTCTTTGAAACTGCGGAGCTCCAACTCAAGTGCATCGATACGATCACTCAGCCGTTTGTCTTCGGCCATACGTTCTTCGCGTTCTTTGTCGATGAGTCCGCGCAACAGCCTTTCTGTTGCAGAGGCATTTCGTTTGGTGAGTGTATCTGCAGCGCCTTCACTATTTGCTTTCAAGCGTGCTGAAGACCGTGCGGCAAGGTCGAGAAGCTGTTGTTCGCTCCCAGCCGATGTTCGACCGCAACCACCCACAGCTGCAAGGAGGGACATCGCCGAAATCGACAAAACAGAGATTCCACCGTTGTTTTTCTTTAACAGCTTTCTCATTTTCATTCCCCCCACCCATCGGCGCTGAAATATTTGCCGTATTTCTTCAACCGTTATGCTCGGTGAGTTTTTGAAAACCTTGATGACTTTATTTAAGTGGCCACATTTATTTAGAAATTACACATTTTATTGAGTTTTCCTCGTTACTCGGCATCACAAGGTTTCTCTAACCCCCTAAAAAGACAGACCACAGGTTTGGCACTGTCTGCCCGACCTGTGGCCTGCTTACAAATCTCCGGCGGTTTTTGTCCGCCTTTGGCGAAGATTACCCTCCGGAGGTCCGCACGCTTGCGGGGAATCTCCTTATTTCTTCCCCTTCAAAGCCGTGGTGAATCCCGTGCTGAAGTAGACGTCGTAGCTGTTACAGCCCGACTTCCCACACTCAGCAGGCCCCCAGAACTTCGCAGTCGTGCGCATTTCGTTACCATTCACAAAACGGCCATCATCGGTCAGTTTGCTGTACTTGAGCCCGACCTTAGTCACGCCGGAGGCACCCAAAGACACCAACTCGCCTGCATTCGTGCGGCCGTCTTTGTTCTTGTCGAACCAAACCTTCAATTTGCCGAAGATTGGGTCCTTGGCGTCAATCACACCGTCGCGGTTGGAGTCATACTGTGCCAGTGCCGCATAACCGTCGCGTGCCTTGCGACCGTTGCTCACGATACGCGTGCCTTCACCAAAGAGCTCAAGACCACTCTCGATTTGTCCATTGCCATTGAGGTCGAGTGCAAGCAAACCAACGCCGCCGTAGCCACCAATCCAGCCCGTACGTTCGGTCGTGCCGTCACCGTTCAGGTCAAAACGAACCTTACTCTCTTCCAGTGATGTAAAGAGTGGACGACCCACATTGGTGAAGTCCAGAACGAGAGGCGAATACAGCTGGACGGTGTACGTTGAAGTTGCCCCCTCGGTTACACCACCAAAGGATGCGAAAAAGATCTTTTCGCCATACCAGTTTGATGAGGAGCGTCGAACGTAAGGTTCCAAAATTTCGGGCATCTGAACATCAAACACACCTTCCGTTGGCTGACCCGAGAGTTTCGCACTCGTTCCGCCAACAGACGCAGTCGACACGGCCGAATTGAACTCAAACCCAAACGTTGAGTCACATGACGCCTTATCGCACAGGCTCGATCGGACACGCATTTTGTCGGCAGCGCCAAACACGCGGAACCAAATCGTTCCCACGGCGCTTGTCCACTGACGGCCTGGAATGACGCGGAAGTTGACCCAGCACTGCGTGGAACCGTGTGAGTGCCAGAACTTCACACCGGCCCCGCGACGAATGCTGTTGCCTGTGCAAGTATCGCTATTATTCGCTAACGCCGGCGATGCAAAAAAGTGCTGAATTTCCGAGATTTGAGGTTTAACAGGCGAGATGGCCTTCACGGCGTAGCCCATTGCCTCACCTGCGGACTTCGTTGCTGCAACCAAGTCACCGTGTCCCGAACGAATTGCCAAGCTGAGCATGACGTCGAGCGCCTTACCCAAGGCACTTTCAATGCGCTGAGTTTGGCTTGCCAGAGCCTTCACATCGTTCGCAGTCTGACTGAAGGACGCCAACTGCTTCTTCATGTTTGCCACATCTGTGTCTATTGCATTCAGGCGATCATTTTGCTTCTTGTCGTCGGCCTCGTTCTGAGCAAAGCGCTTCTGAACGGCGACAATTTGATCGAACTCTTCTTCGCGCTGAATGGCTTCAAACGTTGCGTCAACAGCTTCGTTGATTGTCACGGCCATCTTGCCCAGCAATGCGTTAGCAGCGTCGGCAGGAGCCACTTTACCTAGTTTATCTTGTGCATTTGTGATGTTCGCCATCGCAGATGCAATGTTCGTATACCTGTTGTTGATCAACTTGGCGAAGCGAACCTCGACGTTGTCCATAGGAGACTTCAGGTCCGTCACTGATTTCGAGAAATCCGTAACTGCTCGCTGGAATCCAGCGTGACCAACAAGCCGCGCTCTCACGTCTTTGGACATATCCGACGTACCATTGAGCACATCAGCAGCCCAAGCCTTAATTTTGCTCATGCACTGAGGATCATCTGCTCCACCCTCGAGTTTTCGGTGCGCCTCGAGCAGCGTGAAGTGATGCAGGCTTGAACCATCGGTCAGCTTGGGTTGCTTAAAGAACAGAGGATCCATGTTTGAACCACGGTTGGCTGTCATCAAGTTCGCCAAGAACTCATCCGCAAGGAAGTCAAAAGAATCGCGACCGAATGCGTTTGCAAAGTCGGCATCTGCACGGCCTCCGCACGCAACCATGATTGGCTCAAATGACTTATCGAACGCCTCGACGCGCGTAATGGTGGTGCCATTGCGCGTAGGCATTTTAGGCTGCAGAGCCTGCAGGAAGTTGGTACGCCCCTGAGAGAAAAGTTGGAGCGCAACAACCAGAGGCCCCTTCTCGGCCTTGCCGCCCACGACATTTTTGGTGACCTTGCTGAGGTCTGACGAAACACCATCAGAGAATGAGGTCATGGTTGATTCGTCTAATTTAACATCAACAACTTCGACCAAATGACCAGAAAGAGCACTCTCCATGGCTTTGTCTTGGGCCTTCATTTGAGCGATGTCGGTTGCAACCTTCTTAAAGTTGTCTTGCACTTCTTGTCCAAGATTTGCAACGAGCTTTTCAGCGTCCTTGGCAACTTTCTCGATGCGCTTATTGAAATCTTCTTTGACTGCGGCCAGGTCATCATTGAGCTTCTTCAACTGATCGTCAGTCAGTTTAAACTTCTCTTGTACGTACTTCTTCTGTTGCTCGATATCTGCCTTGACAAGCTTCAGCTCCTCGGCATTTTGCTGAGCGAGTGTCAGCGATTGGTTGGCCGTCTTTTCGACCGCTTTAATATGGTCTTTGAGGCCCACAAGCTCCTTGGTCATTTGATCCTTAAGCTGCTGTTCTGCTGCAACAACCTCAGCAAACTTTTTCTGAACAGCCTCTTTCTCGGCCTTCAATGCGGCGTCGGTGTTGTCTATACGACCATCCAGCTCTGTGATTTTATCGCTGAGTTCTTTTCTAATGTTTTGGCTGAGTGTTTCAAAGTTTGCAGCCTGCACCTTCACATTCAGCATCAAGTCCGCGTTTACTGCAGCCTGCTTTTCAGCGTTCTTAGCAATTTCTGCGAATAATGCTGCGTCTTGTGTCTTCATGTCCGTTCGAACTGCGTCGAGTTCATTGGTCATCTTGTTCTTGAGTTCGGTAATCTGCTTCTGATAGTCGTCTATCGCACCACCCAGCTTGGTCTTAATCGAGTCTACATTTGCTTCAACACTCTGGATCCGATTCGTCAAAGCGGTCTTGGCCGCATTGACCTCAGTTGAAATCAGAGCTTTCATTTCGGCATTCGACTTCAGCATGTCTGCGTTGAGAATCTTGGTCACATCCTCAAGACCATCGATACGCTCCTTCAAAGCCAAGAGCTCACCCTTAGTGGCGTAGTTCTTCGCCACATAGGCTTTGAACTCCTCTTGAGCTTGGGCAATCGCCTCGGCACGCGCTGCAACCTTCTGAGTCTCAACAGCAGCTTCGTTCAGCTTCTTATCGAGTGCTACGGTCGCAGCCAGAATCTGCGCTTCTGTTGTCGCTCTCTCGGTGGCCAAAGCCTTCCTCATGTCGCCCACTGTGACGAGCGTTTTGTTGTCTAACTCTTTCAATGCACCCCTGAGATTTTCGATCTCAGCAGCACTTTTGGCTTCCTGACCCTCGAGCGCTTTCTTGAGGTCAGCCTCAAGATTTTCACGCGCAGCTTTCTGAGCATTGTTCAAACTCGACAAATCGGTTTGCAGTTTCTCGAGCTCAGCTTTACGAGCCGACTTTTCGAGCTCAAGTGCGACTTTGGCTTCCGCCGTTGCCTGAGCGAGTCGTGCATCGTAGGCTGCAATATCAACATCCTGCTTGGCCATCTTTTCCAGAATGATGGCAACCTGACGTGCGGCATCGGCCTCCAACTTACGCTGAGCCTCGACGAGAGCATCAATTTGCCCCTTGAGTGCAGTCTTGGTTGAATCAATCTTTTCATTGAGGCTCTTGCTGAGTTCATCATATTTTGTATTCGTCGCAGCACGCAGGCCATCGACCTGAGCTGAAATATCAGTCCTCAGCTTCTGCTCGGTAAGTGCAATTTTATCTTCTTGCTCTTTAATCTTACCAGTAAGCTCAGTAACTGAGGCTTTCAGCGCAGCAGACATCTTGCCATCAAGAGCGGCGAGCTTGGTTTCC
>CAYWSV010000231.1:0-4541 GCA_964460155.1 uncultured Oligoflexia bacterium
ATCACGGGGATGGCCTGCCACGCTCCGGTCTGCCGACTCAAAAACCTCTTAACGGGTTCATATGGGACAACGGCATCACGCATGTCCAGAAAGACAATGCCTTGCTTCGGGAGCGGAATGCGCCCCGATTCAACAGAACGAATCAGCCGGATGAGTGCGCTGTACATGGCAACGGGTAAAAAAGATCGAGCTCTGTAAATGCGCCGGTTGAAACTTGGAATGAATCGTAAACCTACAAACTTCAACGCAGCGATGAATCGATACGTCCACTGCACGACGAGGGGCGGACTGAGCAAGATGATTCTATCGAATTGGGGCGAGTCTTTATTCAACGAGTTCAGAAATACGAGGCAGCTCAACGAAAATCCAATGAACACAAGTGGAACATTGTGTTCTTGGGAAAGCGCTTTTACGCAATCGAAGGCTTCGCGCATGTCTCTACACCACGCGTCGTCCCAGTGTGTGTGATCCACGTGATCATTTGTCTGGTGACCGCTCAGAGTGAGGTAGACGATGCTTGCATTCATGCCATCGACGAGTCGGGCTGTTTCGCGCAGTGTATATTCGGAGTTGTTTAGGCCGTGACCTATAAGAACGATGTAGCGAGGCTGACTGCACATCTGCAGCCGAATCATGGCGTCATTCCAAACGGCGATGTTTGGTTGTGGATGGCTATGGTTTTAGTCAATCGCCTGAGGAGATAGTCTCCCTCGTGTGGAAATCCAAATGCTGCCGGAAGTCCTTGGCCTGCACGCAGGAATTGTGAGACACCGATTCGGGCGAGTTCTTCGAAGAGGTCTTCGTTCTTATGGGGTTCTGCATTCGTTGTGACTGATTGAAGATAAGGGCGCAATGGTGTGAGTAAAGTGATGAGATGGTCCGTGTTGCTGTAGGGGATAATGAGTGTTGTGCGTAGGCCAACGGGAAGTGTTTCAGGCACTTTCTGGCACCACAAAACAGAATGTGTTGAAGTTGTTCTGGATGTAAAAAGTTGTGCGTGCTCTTTCCAAATTAATTTTTCGCGGATTTCGAGTATCTCGGTTTCTTCATCCAAAGATTTTACTGATGCAGGAATCACTTTATTGACTGTGTGAAGCGCTTCATCGAGATTTTGGCTGACTTTTTTCGAGAGTTGACCCAGAGAATCGTCTTTAACAAAAACAAGTCTAGGCGAGCTGCATGCCAATTGTTCCCAAAGTGCAATGTCCCACGCAAAACCAGAAAGCGTATTTTGGGAGTCTTCGAGAATAACACCAACTCCCACCCGTGGTCCAAAGGGTATGACTTTTCCTGAACATTGGTTCTGCGGAAATGCATCCACCGCCCCTTGGTTGCCCCAAACTACAATTGCATCGGCTTCTTGCTTGAGGACGTCCGCAAGGTCGCTGTTAAATTCCTTTGAGTTCACAAGAAGCACATGCTCCGTAAGGCTTTGGCATGAGTTTTCTTTCATAGAATCAATGAAGAGTTGAACAAAGCCTTTGTCGTTATGCGGTAATTTGAGAATCGCTGAATTGCGGGTGAGCAGACATTGTAATAGGCCGACAATGCCCGTGATGAAGTTGTTTGCGGGAACGATTTGCCCCACAATTCCAAGCGGAAGTGTTTTAACACTTTGGTGTGCGGTGTTGATTCGCCAGCGAGAAAGTTCAGACGCGTTTTCTCCAATTTCTGCAATAAGGGCTCGCTCTAAATTTTCAAAACGCAACGCTTGAGAGAGAGCTTCAAGGGCGAGTGAGGTCGCCGTCTTGCTCAGCGGCGAGACGTCGATTGCAAGAGCTCTTTGAGTCCAAGGCGAATCTTTTTCCCAGACGCGTGCGAGCGAGGCTAGCTGGTGCAGTGTGTTTTCGTGTGGTTCATGAAGCCATGCTTTTCTTTTGCTGCTCAGCTCAAGAATCTTCTTTTTGAAATCAACGGGTGTGAGTCTGGGTTCCATTACGTCAGTTGCCTTCCAATGGCCATCGCACATGTTTCAAAGGATGCCGACCTTGCTCGACCATGAGGTACGAAGTAGCGAGCAGGTCTTCCGCAGGGGCAGTCTTTATGAATAGAGATTTTGTCGGTTGTCAGGATAGATGCCAATGGGAAACTTGTTGAAAATGGATGGGTGATTCGAAGCAAACCTTGCTCGCCTTCGGATAACGGGTTTTGTTGAAGTGGATTGACAGCGTCGACCCTGCAAAACGATGGTATATGGAAATGGTGTTTTTCGCATTCAACAAACACGACAGGCGATTCGGTAAGACCATACATGTCGCGTATGTGGCTTTCTGGGATGTCAAAGAATTCTGATGCAAGACGACGGAATGAGTTCGGCTCAACGTTCACACCTTGTAAGAAGTTTTTCCATCCTCCACCTGTGAGAATGGCCGAGCCAACCGGTAGCGGACGGCGTTGCAACCCCTGTTTAATTGCACCCTGAATGCACTGACTAATGAGTGCTGGATATCCAAGAATCAGCACGGGAGCAGACCACTCACTTTGGAAGAGAGTCGACAGCGCGATTTGATTTAACTCGAATCCCGAGGGGCCAAGCTTTGCTATGTGCTGAAGGCCTTTGAGACGTTCAAAGGTCTTCAGTGTTTTGGTGGTAATGACGCTCCCGGCCATTGAACTCGACTGTGGATCGAGGATGAAGCAAAACGCATGTTCAAAATTGTCCTCAAAACCCATTGCCTCGTAGACGCGCCTCATGAGCAGGATTCGGTTATTGAGACTCAAGGCATCGAGTGGAATGCGCACTGGGCGGCCCGCTGTTCCAGATGATTGAATGAACGTGCTTTGGTCTGTTTTGCCTGAGTCGAAGTTCATCTCTTTTAGAATGGGAAGAAAGAGAGACGGCAAAGACTCATTGCTGCGGCTTTTTAGAAATTTCGCATACCAAGGAAAATCAATTTCCAAGAGGCTCACACACTCTTTAAGGGCATCGTCGAACAAGGTGTCTTGCTGTGGGGGAATTTCGAAAACAGAACGCGAAAGAAGCGCTTGAATCTGATTTTCAAGAGTCATTCACTCAACCTTTTAAGACCTCGACCGTAAGGTCAGAATTGTTGCTCTTCATTTAATGCGTTTTGCGAGCTCACACAGATATGGCTCAACCATATGCTGCTTAATAAGTTCACTTTGCATGAGAGCTGAAGGGTTCATCAATACAGAGCCAAGAGCACTTGTATGCTGTTTCCAATACCGTCCATCCCATGCGTCATCTGAATCGAAATTGTCGCCCGAAAACTCAGGATTGCCAAGGACTATAGGATTGCCCATGTGAGTAAAATTGAGGCCCTTAAACGAGAAACCAGCAAATTGTGCCGCAGCCTGAGCCGCGCCACCGAGAAGCGATGCAAAAACGTGATCCCCTTGAGTTTTGGTTGGCGGCAAATGAGGAACGGGGTCCGTTTTATGAACAAGCCGTTTGACCTTTCCGGCGAGCGACTTGTCGGCTTGTGCAGCAAATTGAGCGTTTCCAACGCGCGGTTGTCCAATGGTAACGAGTCCTTGAACATTGTTACCTTGTTTCTGCATGTCCAACGCAGCAAGAGTCGCAAGCGCACCGCCCAAACTATGACCGATGTAGTAGGTGGGCACTGATTTTTGCGCCTGTTGCCGACACGGATTTATAGGCTTGAGCGAACCCACCATGAACTCCTCCGCTTAAAGAGCCCAAGGCCGACGACACAATAAATTTAAGATTTGTCGCCATTCCTTCGGGACTATGTGTTCCGCGAAAAACCACGATGTTCATTTTGGGTGAGATGGCTGCGAATCCGCTCACTCCGTTTGGAGTATTTACCAGTAGCTTTGTCTTCGAGAAGCCGGCATTCTGGAGCCATTTTGGCAGGCTGTTCGGATCGAAGGGAAGGGCTGCAGTTCCGACCATCGCAAAACGCGCAAGCATGTAGACATTTTTATCGTTCAAGCCTTCCGAGACCATGAAGTTTAAGTTTGCTTGGCCATCACACGACACCTTCAGTGGAGCTTGCGTGAGCGAGAATGCCGGTTGACCGACACTTTGAACAGACGTGTCCCCCGTTTCAGTTCCACTGCCATTTTTGCCGGCGCAAGCTGGTAGCAGAGCCAGAACGGCTGCCAGCCAACACGTAGGAAGAAAAAGTTTCATGAGGAATTCTCCGACCTTTTGCCTACTATCGGTATTGTCGCCGAAAAATTAAGGGCTTGGGGTCAGATGGCGCGAATCAAAGCGAGGGGCTGCTCGGGCTGGCGAGGATTTTGGTGAGGCACCCCGTGCCTCCTCCTGCATCACACAAAGAATTTCCATCAATTTTGAGCTTGAGAGTTTTGGATGTTGGTTCAGGGTCTTCAGATGTGATTCTCTTGCGGCCTGTTACCTCTGTCTCGGTGTCCTTGCGAAATGTGCCTGCAGGGTAGTTGTAGGAAAATTTGCCGCTGCCGTCGCCATAGGGGGTCGTGTTGAGGAGTGTAACGAAGCTCTCTGCAACGGGTGTTATGAATATTTTTTGTGATGGAATGACCACGTCAAAGGTGTCAGTTTGAGTTTCATCTTTGGCACCAATCGAGAAATC
>CAYWSV010000232.1:0-4476 GCA_964460155.1 uncultured Oligoflexia bacterium
TCATCGCCAGGGAACTTGTACTTGCTGAGGAGGTCACGAACGTCCATTTCGACCAGGTCGAGGAGGTCGGGGGGAGCGATGTCGCACTTGTTCAAGAAGACAACGATGAAAGGAACGCCCACCTGACGAGCCAAAAGGATGTGCTCGCGAGTTTGAGGCATTGGACCGTCTGTCGCAGCAACCACGAGGATTGCGCCGTCCATCTGCGCTGCACCCGTAATCATGTTCTTCACGTAGTCGGCGTGCCCGGGGCAGTCCACGTGAGCGTAGTGACGCTTGTCAGTTTCGTACTCGATGTGCGACGCGTTGATTGTAATTCCGCGTGCCTTCTCTTCAGGTGCTTTGTCGATCTCGTCGAACTTTGTAGCGACCTTGTTGAATGCCTTCGCCAACACGGAAGAGATCGCTGCTGTCAGCGTCGTCTTACCATGGTCAACGTGACCGATTGTACCGATGTTCATATGAGGCTTGGAGCGCTCAAATTTTTCCTTTGCCACCGCGGCTTCCTCCAGACATTAAAACGATTTATAACCGCCCCGAATGTCTTAAGGGCGGGCACGGTGGGCCAGTGATACAAAACCTGTTTTCAAATTGCAACCGGACCTCAGGGCTTTTTGACTCAATTATTCGTCCTCAGAATCCTCACCAGCACGATCCACACGGCGTCGGACCAGCATCTCTCTCAGAGCCTTCTGACGTTGCCGTGTATAGGAATCATCGCCAGACAATTCTCCAAGCTGCCTGAGGCGCTCTGGATTATAAAAGGAGTCGAACGCCACCACAGGTGGTTCAACATACTCTGAGGTCACAGGAAACGTCGCCTCGAGGGGGATGCTCTTCACAATCTTCCACCAACTCGCAACAAAAACGCTCAAAAGGACAATGAGCGTCGCCGAATCCGAGAGATGAAAAACCCCAAACAATCTTGGAACGAGAATAAACAACAGACCCGCGACGAACAGCTGAATCCCAGAGTAGGTCCACGCATTGAGCAGGTCGGTTCGCCAGGTTCTGAGGTTAATAGGCAGAATCAGGAAAGCAACCTGAGCAGATATCGCTACGGTCACCGGAAAATACACGTGAATTATTTGGTCCCATTCGACCTTCATGGGTTGCACCCCCGCACTGTGTCCCGTAACGTCATCGGCCCGGGCGTCCGTCCGGCCGTGAAACACTTCGCCGTTCCGTTGAGTCTCTGACGTCGCGCTGCAAGGAGTTCCCATGATCAAGCTTTATATGATTCCTGCGTGTCCGTTCGTGCACCGTGTTCTGCTGGCCTGTGAGGTCCGTAAAATCGGTCAGGATCAAATCCGTAAGGTCGAGATTCAACTCGATAAACCGCCAATGGAAATGCTGAAGATCAACCCCACAGGGAGTGTTCCAACTCTGGAATTTGAATCCGGCGACGGTTTTCACGAAAGTCTAGTGATTATGGAGTTTTTGGACACTTTACCGGCACTGGGCCCAAAAATTTACGGCGACACCCCAAAACAAACGGCGATGATCAAAGTGCTCTGGGAATCCGCCAGCAACAAGCTCCTGACCCCTCTTCAACAAGCAATTTACTCGTTCGGAAACGTCAACAACCTGCGCGCAGCTAATGAAAGTCTAAAGTCTGCTTGGCAGTGGACAGACGCTCAATTGAATCGTTTGGGTGGGGCGTATTTTGGCGGAAAAGAAATGAATGCCATCGATATTGCCATTGCCCCATTCCTGATGCGGCTGAAGTATGTCGCTGAGGCTCACCCCACAATCGAATTGCCACCGATGCATTCAACATCTGCACGATATCTTTCACGGGTCAGCGAACGTTGTGGGCAAACCAATGTCTTTCCGGATGAATCGGTCATGCGCGAAACCACCCTAAAATTCGCAATTCCACATTCGCTGTTTAAGGCCGTGCAGGAGGCTCCTCGACTGCTCATAGAGAATCCGGAACCTGTCATCAAAGCCTTGGGGGACGAGCTCTCCGCATGGACATTGGAGCGGGATCAGCACGGGTATTGTCTGCGCGCTCACTTTACATTCCCGACTCACAGTGATGCCGTAACCAAAATAAAATGGTTGCATGATGCACAAGAAATCTGCGACCACCATACATCGTTTGTCCTCAGGGATTTCACAAACCTAGAAATCACCCTTGTGACCCACGAACCGCGCTGGGGAGTGACTCAGAAGGACGTGACGATGGCCAAACTGCTCCAAACTTATTTTATTAAAGGACAACTCCCGACATGAGCTCTGCATCTCAGGCGCAACGTCTCGAAGCTATCCGTTATCAACGTGGCCGTCTCGAGCTTCTGGATCAGTTGAAGCTTCCGCACACAACAGAGTTCTTTAGCATCAGAAATTGCGACGAAGGTGCCGAAGCAATTAAATCAATGAAGGTTCGAGGTGCACCGGCAATCGCCGTCACTGCTGCCTTGAGTCTTGCTGTCGAACTCGACTCTATTCTCAAATCTTGCGCTGACCTCGGTTCATTGGTCCGTGAAGTTGAAGCGAGACTCGTGACATTGGGCAACAGCCGGCCGACGGCAGTGAATTTGTTTGAAGCTATTGGCAAATTCAGAACGATTATCAGCACAGCCGTTGAACATCTTCCGAACAATAAAGATTCGGCCAAACGTTTGGCAGAGCAATTAACTGCACATGCAGAAGGTATGTTGGAAAAAGACCTTTCTGATAATCGTGCAATCGGTTCGTTCGGAGCTGATCTGTTCAAGAATGCCTCAAAATCCTCGATAAGAATTATGACTCATTGCAACACCGGCAGCCTTGCGACAGTGGGCTACGGAACCGCCCTTGGTGTGATTCGAGCTTTGCATGAACGAGGCCAACTTGCTCATGCATACGCGACCGAAACACGTCCTTACAATCAAGGCGCGCGGCTGACAGCTTTCGAGCTTGTTTTTGAGAAAATTCCAGCAACGCTGATTACCGACTCAATGGCCTCTTTCCTTATGAAGCAACAAAAGATTGATGCTGTTGTTGTCGGTGCCGACCGTGTCGTTGCGAATGGAGATACAGCAAACAAAATTGGCACATACCAACTCGCCATCGCTGCCGCGTTTCACAATGTTCCTTTTTATGTCGCAGCGCCCCTCACGTCCTTGGATATATCCACCAAACACGGCGACGAAATCCACATTGAACAAAGACCAGAAAACGAACTGACACATATTTTTGGTCAACGGCTCGCAGCTGAGGGAATTGGCGTTTGGAACCCCTCATTCGATGTGACGCCTGCGTCGCTGATTAGCGGAATCATTACCGAGCATGGTGTCGTGCGCAAAAATTCAGGCCAAAACACATTCGACTTGCCTGCATTTTTAAAAGGTCTTTCACGATGAGCCTGTTCAACGCAAAAAACCCAGCTGTGCTTTTACCTGTGTCGGAAGACGAAGCACATGCATTTGCGACTTATAAAGTTGATAAATCTCTTCACGGAGCCGAGATTTTTGAAGAGATAGCCATCGGACAAACACTCGGTGCATGGGACGATCGCTTTGTCAGCACAGAAGTTCTGCGCAAAAAGGTCGCCAAAATTGTTTCTACAACAGAAGACACAACTCATCTTTACGCGACGATCGCTTTTCCAATCGGACTGTGGCACGGCCGGCTCAGTTGGCTGCTCACGCTTGTATACGGAAAGATGAGTTTTTATCGGGGCGTCAGTCTGGACGGACTGAATTTTGATCCGCGATGCTTTTCCGCGGGGCAGCTTTTGGGTCCACGTCTTGGGATCCAGACACTCCGCGAACGCTGCGGCGGCGAAGCCCATAGACCTTTGTTGATGGGCATTCTCAAACCAAATGTCGCAATGGATGCGGATGCTTTGGCGAATCTCTACAGTGAAGTTGCTCAAGCCGGAGTTCATCTTGTTAAAGATGACGAAATTCGTCACGACGATTGTTTGGAAACCACGCTCCGCCGCGTAGAGAAAGTGTCAAATCGAAAATCAAAAGAAAAACTTAAAACATTGTACGTCGTGCATGCCCCCATTGATGCTCGCGCACAAGCCAATTTGAAAGACTGGAGCACGCGTTTGAAAAATGCGGGTGCCGACGCTTTGCTCATCAATGTATGGACCGCAGGATTAGAGACTTTGCAAACTTTACGCGAGGTCACCGATCTTCCACTCGTGGCCCATCCAGCACTCGCGGGTGCATTTGGGCATGGCACTTCAGCGACCGAAGCCATTTGTCCGAGTGTTGCATTAGGCTCATTTATTCGCGCTGCAGGCGGAGATCTCACTCTTTTTCCGAGCCCCTATGGGAAAATCGGCTTACCAAAAGCAACAACCCTTAAAATTGCAAAAACATGCTCCGAAACGTGGTCGTCTCACATCGGTGAAACGATTCCGGTGCCGAGCGCAGGCATCAAACCCGAACACGTGTCGGCAGCATGCGAGGACTTTGGTCAGAATTTTATCCTCAATGCTGGCACGGCAATCTTTGCGAGCGGCAAATCTGTTGC
>CAYWSV010000233.1:0-4392 GCA_964460155.1 uncultured Oligoflexia bacterium
CGCGTTTGTCGACGGGTGCTGCTAGATGCGCACGTGTGACTGATGTTTCCATTTGCGTTCACCACTTCAGAGTTTGTTTGAGGGTTCAATTTCAGGATTTGTATTGCGAACTTTTGCAAGGAACGTCGTGCGAGGTTCCAGAGCCAATTCCGACAGCAGAGCGTAATTTCTTGGCAAGGCCTTCATTTGCGTCACGCGGCTGTCAGGATCGTTAATGTTCCCGAACGTAATCGCATCTGTCGGACAGACTTGCTGACACGCTGTGAGAACCGCACCGTCGCGAATAAACTCTTCGCCACGCAACTTACTTTCGATGCGAGCAGAGTTTACGCGCTGAACGCAGTAGGTACATTTTTCAATCACACCGCGGAAACGGACCGTGACTCGAGGGTTCTTCTGCATTGCATAGAGCGGATTCTGCTCGTCATTCTCTTTCGAGAAGTTGAAATAGTTAAAGCGGCGCACTTTGTATGGACAGTTGTTCGCGCAATAACGGGTACCGATACAGCGGTTGTAAGCAATATCGTTGGTTCCTTCGTTACCATGCACCGTCGCAGCAACCGGACACACCTGCTCGCAAGGTGCTGTTTCGCAGTGTGCACACGCGAGCGGCTGGAAGACTGCCTGAATGGAGTCTGGGTTGTCGACGTTACCAGCGAAATAACGGTCGATACGAATCCAGTGCATTTCGCGGCTCTTGAGCACTCGTTTTTTGCCGACAACAGAGATGTTGTTTTCAGCCTGACACGCAGCAGTACACGCGTTGCAACCCGTACACGAGTTGAGGTCGATGGTCATACCCCATTGATTGCCGCGTGTTTCAATTGTCTTCGTCCACAAAAGTGTTCTGTGGTTCTTGGGGTTGCCGAGGTCGAATTTGCTGAACGTTTTGTCGAGCGCAGGGTCAGCTTTGACAGCGGCGAGAGTGACTTCGCGATACACGCCACGCTTCTTGATTGCTTCGTCGCCGACCTTCGTATCGTATTCGTAGTCGGAAATACCGTGTTCTTGCGTTGTCGCAAGCTCATACTTGCCACCAACGCGCTGAATCTCGGTGCCCAATGAGAACAATTCATCTCGACCAAGAAGGGTGTAGCCGTTGAATCCAGTGCCCGTTGATACGCGACCATTGAACGGACGTCCGTAGCCAAGTGGCACGACAATAGAATTTTCGGCAATTCCAGGAACCACGAAAGCGGCGATCTTGAGGCGACGTTCTTTTTCGCCCTTGACCTTAATTTCGACCATATCACCCGTAGTGATACCTTTTTCTTTAGCGGTCTTGGGGCTCAAAAGAGCTGCGTTGTCCCATGTGAGCTTGGTGACTGTGTCTGGGATCTCTTGCAGCCACGCATTGTTGGCATAACGGCCGTCGTACACGCTGCGGTCGAGAGTCAGACGCAGTTCAAGTTGAGTGCTTGAAGGAGCAGGAGAAGCACCAACCCCCGCGAGTCTTTGTGCAAGCCCGCTGAAATTCGCTTTTGCGTTGAGTGCATCTTTGTCTGTTTGGAACAAATTCACCGCTGCAGGAATCACGCCGTCATGCAGCCAGCGTTTCCATGAGGCATTGAAATCAGCGCCGACCACAGATTTCCACTGTGCTTGAACAAGCTCATATGCATTTTGAGTTTTGCCGAGCAGCCCTGCCATGAATTCAACGATAGACAGCGAGGCATACAGAGGTTCAATGAGAGGCTGAACGATAGAGGCTGTGCCGTCGGAGCCAACGAGGTCGCCCCAGGCTTCGAGGAAATGGCTGCGTGGGAAGTGCCACGTCGAGGCCATTGCAGTTTCATCGACATGGTATCCGAGATGAATGCTCGTCTTCACTTTGGCGAGCGCTTCGGTGAAGCCAACGTCTGCTGATGACGTGTAAACAGGGTTGACGTCCAGCATCACGAGTGTCTGGACGTTTCCGCGGTTCATTTCACTCGTCAGCTCAGCAAGAGTTTTTGCGCTTGGCAAAAGGCTTGGACGAACAACAACAGAGCGACCGATGTTGCCAAGAGCTGTGTTGATGATGAAGGCGACTTCATGAATCCACGAGCGTTGATGATTGCCAACCATAAGGACGCTTTCGCCCTTGTTGGCGACAAGGTCTGCAGCCAGTGCTTTGATCCAAGTTGGATTTGGGTTGCTGGCTTGTTTGCCGCGAGACACGAGTTCCGCAGGAAGGCTGATGCCTTTATCGGACAGTTCCGCAGCCAAGCAGAGAATGAATTCACCCATTGCGGATGAACGCAAGCTCAAGCGGTGGTCTGCAATCGCGCCTGTCTGAGTGAACGCAGGCTCAATTGCATAGATGCGTGACATGGATTTTTTGTCGTCAACACTGCGACGCTTAGTGGCGTACATCTTTGAGTTGCGGACGACATCTCCCTCAAGACCCAGCGGATCTGCATCAAGCGCAACGATGATGTCAGCTGATTCCAGTCGATGGAAGAGGTGAGAGTTTTTGTAGCCGACTGATTCAAGTGCAGCTGATTCATGCCAAGTCATTGCGGGATCGTGGATTGCCACAATCGTCTTGGGGAATGCAGCTTGGAACTCGCGCACCAAACCAAGCAGGGTGGGAGAAGGCAGGGCTTCCATCAAAATGGCTGCGCCTTGACCTGCGTTGCCCTTCAGTTCGGCGCCTACACCGGCCAATGCAGCCTTGATGCTTTTCAGTGTGGGGCGTCCGCCTTCGGTGCGCACTCCACTCTTAAGAACATACTGACTGCGGTCTGGATCGTAGAGGTCGAGAATTGCGGCCTGTGCAAATGTGTTTGTTGCACCGAGGCTGAGTGGATGAGATGGGTTTCCGTCGATCTTGGTTGGACGTCCTTCATAGCTCGTCACAAGCAAACCGAAGATGCTGCCCCCGAAACGACCTGCAGATGCATAGTACTGGGGTTTACCCTCAACCAGATCCTCGGGACGTTTGTTGTAGGGAAGAATTTTTTCGACGGGTTTGCGGATGCATCCGGTCGTGGATGTCAGACCTGCAAACGCAGCAGACGCGCCGATGATGCCGAGAAACTTCCGACGATCAACGCCGGGAGTCACCTCAAGCTCTGCAGCGCCCGTTGGAAATTCATTTTTCATTCGTGCAAGCAATTCGGGTGACTCAGCTGCTTCTTCAAGGCTTCGCCAGTATTTTTTGCCGCTTTTTTCCTGATTATTTTCAGACTGCATATGTGCATTCCCCAGGTTCAAATCTTTTCAGTAGTGACAACCGGAACAGTGCTGCGGTGGATTCACTCCACGCTGACGATGTGGATCCCGAGTTGGATCGTAGCCTTCCTTCGCAGGGTCATATGCGAGATTCACGACTTGATCTTTGGGAACCAGATTTGGGCCGGGGTTGCGGTGGCAATCAAGACACCAGCCCATACTGAGAGGTTGAGCCTGCGTGACCACTTTCATTTGGTCGATGCGGCCGTGACAAGAAACACAATTCACGCCTTGAGCAACGTGAATGGAGTGATTGAAATGCGCGTGCTCAGGCAGCATGTGCACTTTGACCCATTCAATGGGTTTGCCTGACTTATACGAGTCGCGCACGAGCTGAAGGCGCGGGCTTTTCGCTTGCACCATGCTGTGACATCCCATGCACGTTTCGGTCGGAGGGATTGCAGCGAACGCTGCGCGCTCAACGGTACTGTGGCAATAGCGACAGTCCATGCCCATCTGACCTGCATGAAGCTGGTGGCTAAACGCCACTGGCTGTTTCGGCGCATAGCCGACGTCAGTCCATTTGGGAGAGAAAAAGTACCAAACGAAAAGAACCACACTGACGAGAGCAATGGGGGCACCAATCGCAACTAATGTTGGAATTCGATTGGTCCACTTAGGAAAAATGGGTGTCACTCGATCACCTTCATGCATGAGGGTTCGATAAGCAAACTACGAAAGACTCCAACGGAGTCTTCGCACTATACCGCCGGAGTCTGTAGTTCATCCAGACTACGGGAGCAAGTCTCGCACCAAAAGAATGAGTTGAGAAATTTTCAGAGTTGAGTTGATCTGAATCATGACGGTCGATGAGCAAAGTCTGATCTTGAAAATGGACTTCGAGGGGACCTCATGAAGAAGCAAATTGCGCTTTAATGAATCACAAAACTAGAGCAGAGTTTCTCCAACGACAGCCTCTGCACGCGCATATATCTCGTCAGTGCCCTCAGATGTTGCGTCGTAGTATCCTCGGACGCGTCCCTTGTTGTCGACGAGAATAAGTTTTTGCGAGTGGGCAATGTCCATCAATCCATTGACGATCGTTGGAGCCCCCATGCCAACCATGAAGCCTTTTTCCACGACGTGGGTGATTGTCTCGCGTGATCCTGTGAGGAAGGTCCACACCGCAGTGTTCGCCCCCGATTTTTCGGCGTATGACTTCAGAACAGTTGGAGT
>CAYWSV010000234.1:0-4366 GCA_964460155.1 uncultured Oligoflexia bacterium
CAAATGCGCTGGGAAGAAAACGAGTTAGACCACGAATGGTCGCAACACCTTTAACTTTGGCATCTGCTGGATCGTTTTGATGAATCAAATAATCCGCATACTGTGCGAGTGTATTTGCATATTTGAATTTAGACGGATTCATCGGATCGGCCGGATCTGGAAAACAGGTTGCTTTTTCGTTGTTGTCGAGTTCCTCGAGTAGCGACTTGTAGAAAGAAGGATCAATAAATTTGAACTGCTTGCCTTCTGTATCCGTATGAGTCACGTGGGTGCGCGGATCGTCACCTGTTGCATTGTTGTTGCGTGCATTCTGAATAAGGCCCATCGCTTGATACAACTGAATTGGACCACCGCCGTTGGAGGTCATCATGTCAGGAAAGATAACCTCTCCTGCGAAACCAAAAGGCCGGAAGACAACGGATGCAGCGGCTAAATGTCGGTTTAGATGACAGCCCTGACAGACACGTCCATAAAAAGGAATCGCAATCGCTCCCCAAGCTGCGCGAGATGAATTCAGATCACCTTTGCTTTTAAGAACCCAGCGTTTGTCTGAAGTTACGTTGAGGCACTCAGGAATTGGTTTAGGTTTCTCTCCCGACACACCATCGGTGTTTGCCATGAGCACTTCGCCAAAGATAACCTGATGAGTGTCACCGCCACGACCGTAATTATTGTTGTTCTGAAACATTGCTGATGATTTCGACACCAAAAATCCACGGGTTCCGAAAAAATTTCCACGTTTGGGACTCAGTGCACATTCAGCCCATGTTTCACCCGCGGCTGGCGCATTGCATGTCTCGCGATATTTGTCTTGAATCTGCGCCGACAGTTTTGCAACCTCTTCGTTGTTTGAATTGTACAACGGAGCCGTACTGCGGGTCACCATGACTTTATTCATCAGAAAGAGTTGAGGATATGATGTTGTCTCATAGTATTTCTTAACCAACTGAGCGAACTCGGACTGAAGATCCTTGACGGCCTCATCAGATAAACGAGGCTCAACGGACAGCCCGTTCTTGCGAATCGCGCCCACGTTAGCAATCTTCTGGGCGAGCCCCAAAATGGCAACGTCCTCGAATTTCTTTTTGAATTCAGGACGCGCAAGGATTTCTTCAACAACCTTTTTCCGAACTTCGGCACTCGCGGGAGCTGTTTTTTCGGCATCAGAGAGCAGATTTTTCTCAAACGTGTCCATGGGGTTTATTTGCCGACCTAATGCTCGAGTCATAAATCGATTTTGAAAGTCCCAGCCAGTCAGAAGCTTCTCGCACTTCGCGTTGAGCTGGACCTCAATGTTCGAGCGAAATTCGGGTTTGATACCGAACTTAATTTCGGCTTCCCGAACAGCACCGGGGAACGTATCTTGAAACCACGCAATGAAGTTCGGTAGCTTTTTCTCTTGTTCGGGATCTTTGAAATCGGGTGGCATTGCGGAGGGTGAGTCCACCTTTTTCAAATGTTTGTTCACAACCGTCTGATAGACAGTTTGGTTCAACGCAGCACCCTCGAGCCAACTGACATCTTTATAAAGAATTTCTTTGGCAGGAATCGAGAACGCTGCAGCTAAGGGTTTACCTGGACCATGACATTCGAAACAATTCTTATCGATGAATTCAAGCGCGTCACGTGTGTTCAATGGCTGAGGCCGAGCGCTGACGTGCGACTCAGCAACTCCACGGACACCTTGATTCACAATTTTTATTTCGGATGATTTTGAAGAACTACAGGACAAAACAAGAAGAACGGGGACAACTCCCGTCGATAGCGCATAAAATCGTATGAACGTCGATTTTTGCTTCATGAATGACCCTCTGCTGAGGGGCATGATCGGCATTTAGTTAAAAAAATTTAAATAAAAATTAATTATCACAATCAAGTCGGCACTTTAAGTTTACTTTTAACCAGCTTTCCGACCGTTAGGATTTTGTGCCTGCTGATACATGGCGTTCAATTCGGGTTGCAAAGTTGGGCTCGGCACGCCATCGGGACGTGGATTATTCACGACATCTTGCCAAGCCGTATAAAGAGTCGTCAGCAGTCTTTCAACAACCTCAAGCTCCTCGACTCGATTGTACATGTTTGCTTCGATGAGCTTATCCATCATGAACATGTAAAGATTTTCGAGGTCGGCAGCAATTTGCCCGCCCTTCTCGTGGTCGAGTGTGTTCATCAGCTCCGAGATAATCGCCAGCGTCTTGCTGATGTTCTTACCCTTCTCGGAGACGTTCTTTTCCTTCATCTTGAGGATGGCAAGCTTGTTGAACTTGATGGCGCCCTCGTAGAGCATCAGCAAGATCTTCTCAGGTTTGGCTGTCGTCACCTGAGTCTTTTGATACGCTCGGTAAGGGTTGTTTTGCATACGCGCTCACTCTCCCAAGTTCTGCCGCGTCACCACTCTGATTGCATCAGCTCAACCCCGGCATAGGTCCGGACTGAACACCAAGACGCGCCGCTATGGCTTGTCCCTGCGAGTTCATTCCGTTAATCAGACCTTCAAGCGCCGCAAACTTCCGCTTGATACCCTCGGCTCTCTGCGCAGCAGCGCGCTCCTTCCGTGCGATATCGTCATCGAATGTTTCCAAGGTTCGCTTGTATTCGCGTTCCTTAGACCCGATCACACCGCTCTGCTGATTCTGCGCATTGCGGACTGTGTCGCTCATCCGAGTGCCAAAGCCTGCGCCCCGTTCTGTCTGAACAAAGAGCTCAGCAACACCGTCGTAATCATCGGCGAGCGCTTTCTTTACTTTAGTAGCGTCAATTTTTAGTGTCCCTGTTTTTGGGTCACTGGTGATTCCAATTTCGGCGAGGTTCCGAAATTTCCCGTTTCCTTGATATTGTAGAGCGGATTGCAGGCTGCGCTGCAATTGTTTCAGTGTGTTGTCTTTTGACAATGTCCCGGCTTTGTTGGTGTTCGGATTGATCTGAAATTGCTTGTCGATGAAGTCAGAAACTTTGTTGTATGCCGAAATGAATCCGTCGATCGACTCGTAAGTTGCATCAACGTCAAAGCCCACTTTTAGCGAAACTTTTGTCCCAGCTTCAGCTCTTTTGGCGTTAATCACCATTCCCGGAATTAAGCCTTCGACGTTGTTGTCGTCGTCATAAATTGGCACATCCTCGAAGAGCATTTCAAGGTTGCGTCCGGTCATCTGCTCTTTGAATTCGAGGTAGGTTGTATCCGGATCAATAAATATCTTTCCTGCTTTTCCGGATTTCTCCGAAATCACCAGCAATCGATATGAATCTAATTCCGGATTTTCGAGATTTTCTTTTGTATTGAGGATAAGCGCTTTGCAACCTGCGTTTGCTTCGTTGATCTGTTTGGCAACATCTTGAAGCGTCGACGCATCGGGATCAATGTCGATGTCGAAGCGTTTTCCATCGTCCAACTCGATTGTCATATAACCGTATCCCACCGGAGTATCATCCTTGTCAGGAAAACCCTCGGTGAGAAGCTTTTGCGACCTTGCAAGATTGCGGACCTCAATTTCATAGGTCCCAGGCACGGCTAGATTGTCGACTGTGGCTTCAACGATATCAGGATTACTGCTGTCGACCTTGAGCTTTCGAAAGTCTGAAGGGTTGCGCAAACCATTCAACGCTTGTCCCAATTCGCTGACGAGCTGGCTGAATTCACGAAATTGTTTGCGCTCTTCTTCGAGGTCTTTCTTTCGTGTTTCAATTTTTTTAATAGGCTGCCGCTCAAGCTCGACGAGCTTGTTGACTAGTTGTGGATCGATACCGGATCCTGTGTTGACCCTGACCCCCATGAACACCCCTTACGGGGTCAATTTTCACAGAATCTGCAAAATTTATTCGCGCAGAACCTGCACAGAGAGTCAAAACACATGGGATGAACGGAAAAAAGTATCCTCAAGCCACCAAGTTGGTTTTAATCTTGAGAAGCATGTCTCCAGCACCCGGAAATTTTGGATCTATTTCAAGACAGCGCACAAGCTGAGTCACAGCTTCGTTGCGCGCGCCCATTTCCCGCAATTCGATAGCAGTGCGAAAGAGGTATTCACATTTTTGATCTTTTGCCTCTAACTGTGCCAGAGAGGCACTGATTGCGTCGGCGGCGAAATCGAATTGTCGCAACAATACAAGGGGTTTTGTGAGTCCAAAAGCAAAATCCGTCAAAGACTGACCTTGCAGATGCGTTTTAACCAGCGAGAGCATTTCGAAAACTTCTGGGCCATTGAGCGGCACTTTTTGCAGCTCTTCCCTCAGCACGCGCATGTGTGGATAAAGCCGCATTCCTTCGAGAACGATTTTTTTGGCTTCCGAATAGCGTCCGAGGTCGACGTACAAGCGCGAAAGAATCGCCATTCGGTCGGGGTTTCCACCAGCGAATTCGTGAGCCTTC
>CAYWSV010000235.1:0-4329 GCA_964460155.1 uncultured Oligoflexia bacterium
CTTGAAAGCCAGTGGGTCAGCGGCCGTACTGCGATTCTGCATTTTCAAAAGTTGAATCAAATAGAGCATAGCCTGACGGGGCCCGAATACATTGTGTTCAGAAATCAGAGCAGTGTTGAGAAGATTGTCCATGGCAGCCGCGCTGTGTTCGACTCTGTTGCTGGAAGTTGGAAGCTTGTCGATGCCACGGTCAGTTCCTTTGGAGAATCTGGAGAGTTGATTTCTGTCGAAGCAAAGACTGAATTTTCTACTTCAGTCGTCTCGCAGCCCCCCAAATTATTGCGAGAAGGCATATCCTCTGACCTTGTCAGCTTTCGAGAGCTGCGTCAGGTTCTCAAGGACAGCAAGGCCTCTGGCGATGCGATGTCCAGCCGCGAAACAGATTTATTTCAAAAGCTGAGCGCACCATTTGCGAATCTGCTGTTTGCCTTTTTTGCCTTTCCGTTTGCCTTGCGCAGAGAACGGCAGGCGGATACATATATTGGGATTGTGGTCTGTCTTTTGACCGCAGCTGTATTTTGGGGAAGTGCTGCAGCCATGCGAGCTGTTGCTGCAGGCGGATTGGTGCCAAGCTTTGTGGCTGCGTGGGGACCAACCGTACTGTTTTTGGTTTTCGGGATTTTTCTCATGCTGAAAGTTGATCGGAGAAGTTAATGAAGGATTTGCATTCCATTCTTAAAGCGGTTGCGCGCGGTAAAATGGAAATTCCAAAAGCAGAGGCTCTCATACAAGAGCTGTTCGAGGCTTCTCTCGCTCAATCAGAGACTCAGACTCCTAAAAAGGCGCATCGCGATTCAGAAACGCGCAGACGTTCTTCGACGTCATCGGAGCGAGCCAAGAGCAAGGTCGATTTTGCTCTTTCGAATTTGGGCGACAAAATTGGCTTTTCCTCTCTCTTAAAGAAGTCGAAAGAGCTGGGTCGAAAGATGGAGTTTAAGCCTTTTGCTGAAGGTTTTGACTCCAAGCTGTCGATATTCTCTGCCGTTGAGGTCAGTGCAGACACACGTGTTGATGGAAATATTGTGTCTGGCTCGCAATGGAAAGATGCAAAGTTTGCCGACACGGCCGAGGTCTCATCGAATCATTTTACGTTGTCGCAGGTCACCGGACTCAGCTGCCTGCGGTCCAACTTTTCCTTTAATGAGTTTGGTTTGACCCGTCTTATGGGGCTGACTGTTCAAGAATCTCGTTTTGAGCACAATCGAGTTTCTCGGTCTCAGTTCAATGACGTATCGGTCTCCGAGGCCGACTTCACTCACAACAGACTCTTGCGCACTGATTTTACCGGTGTTGTGTTAAATGCAAGTCGTTTTGCAAACTCGGTTTTTTCCTCGACGCGCTGGCACGAGTGTGAGTTTGATCAGTCTGATCTTCAGGGCCTGCGGTTTGAGGACTGCTCGTTCATTGAGTGTAAGTTTATCAATTGTGAAATTGTCATAACCGAGCCAAAGGTTATAAGTGGCTTGCATGTGAAGGGTCGAGTTTTTGATGGTCTAAAGTCGCCGGAGGATCTGCTTTTGGCGCTTGAATTAAAGGCTAAGCCCGACCACAATACGCACCGCCGGCATCCCAAGCAGTCATCTGACTCCGTCCCTGATCGCAAGGTGCGCCCGCCTCGGCATTGATTCTTTGAGCAGCTTGAGTAGGTAGAACCCATTCATTGGAAAGGACCCATTTATGACGATTCGCGTTGGTATTAACGGATTTGGCCGTATTGGCCGTTGTGTTGCCCGTGCATTGCAATCGCACAAAGACATTGAGATTGTTCTCATCAACGATCTTACGAATGCTGCAACGCTGGCTCACCTGCTCAAGTATGACTCTGTTCACGGAACCGTCAGTGCTCAGGTTGAAGCTCGTGAAAACGCACTTGTCGTTGGTGGTAAATCCATTCAAGTGACTGCCATTAGTAATCCGGCCGAAATTCCTTGGGGACAAAACAAAGTCGACGTCGTTCTGGAATGTACAGGACGCTTTACGAAGGGTGAAGAAGTCGCCACCCACATCCGAGCGGGTGCGCGCAAGGTCATTCTCAGTGCTCCCGGCAAGGCCGTGGACAAGACTATTGTTATTGGCGTGAATGACAACGAGTACAATATCAACGAGCATCACGTCCTGAGTAACGGTTCGTGCACGACCAACTGTCTTGCACCTGTTGCCCTGACCCTCCACGAAGCATTTGGCATTCGTAAAGGTCTGATGACGACAATTCACTCGTACACGAACGACCAACGTATTCTCGACCTTCCTCACTCAGATCTTCGTCGTGCACGCGCGGCCGCTCTGAGCATGATCCCTACGAGCACTGGAGCTGCAAAGGCGATTTCGGAAGTGATTCCATCTCTCAAGGGTAAATTGAACGGAATCGCAGTCCGCGTACCAACCCCCAACGTCTCACTTGTCGACGTGACCTTCGAATTTGAAAAGTCGGCGACTGCCGAGCAAGTCAACGCTGCTCTGAAGTCAGCAGCTGAAGGACGTTTGAAGGGAATATTGGGTTACAGCACCGAGCCACTCGTCAGCTGCGACTTCAACGGGAGTTCCTTCTCGAGTGTTGTTGATGCGGAATATACAACCGTTATCGGCGACAACATGGTCAAGATTCTCTCTTGGTACGACAATGAAATGGGATTCAGCAACCGCATGATCGACCTCACACGTTTGGTCGCGACGGGCAAACGCTGAGTTTGTTCTTTTAAGTCTTGTCTCAATGAGGCGCCCCACGAGGGCGCCTTTTTGGTTTTAAGTCTATTTCCAGATGCGTGAACGGCCGTACCAAAAACGGCGTGCGTCCTTGCGGCAAAGAGCCGATGAAGCCAGCCGTTCTAGAAATTTTTCGTAAGTATAACCTGCCTCAGCAGCCATTTTGGGAAGCACACTATAATAGTAGGAGAGCCCTGCGAGTGGATTCGCCTCAAGGAGCATTGGCTCTCCCGATGAGTTCAGTTTCCAATCGAAGCGTGTGAAGTCCTCCAGCCCTGCATGCACCTGCAAAAGTTGCATCGAATGATTGATGGTCGCCAAGACGTGCTGAGGAAGATTGGGGAACGTGACCCTCTCACCCATTTCATCTTTGCCCTTGTGCGCAAGACCATAGACTCCCCCATCAACTTCAATCTGAGCGACAGGCAGTGTTTCAAATGGTTCTGTGCCTAAAAAAGCAGAGGTCAGCTCGATTCCGTCGACGAGCTCCTCAAGAAGAATTCCATCGGGAAAATCTTTGAGAAGTGTTCTGCATGTCTGTCGGGTGAGCTCAGTGGACTTTGAAATTGAGTGCGAGATGTCGATGCCCATCCCTGAACCCTCGCAATCGGGTTTGATGAAGTGGGGTTTATTTAAAAACTCGAAAGGCACTGATTCAAGATCGCTCTCGTGATGAAGGACGTAGAAGCGAGGAGTTGGAATTTTGAGGTGATGGCAAAGAATTTTGAATGTGCTTTTACGCATGGCTAGACATTGACTGGAGGGGTTACTGCCAATGTAGGGAATGCCACTGAGTTCGCAGAGTGCCGGAATCCACGCTTCGCGTGACGGAGTTCCCCAGCCTTCGACGAGCGTGTGAACCAGATCGAAGGTTTGATGATCGGATGCCCATCGGGTGAGGAAATTTTTATCTATTGGTAATTCAATTACGTCGTAACCGATTTTTCTCCACGCCTCCCCGATGCGGAGAATCGTCTCTCGAGTTTCCCATTCCGCTTCTGCAAAAGGGGGAAAAGGTGTTTGCGGAGAACGATTAAGTTTTTCCGGTAAATCAAAGACGAGAGCGATGTTTAATGCTTGTCTTTGCTCGCTTTGTAATTTTCCGTCGTTCATAATTTCTCCACGCTGATGAATCGAGTTGGTGAATAGTTGATCTTCTTCGCGTTGCAATCTTGACATCAAAAAATGTGATGCCTATATCAACGCGACACGAATGATGTGAATTTACGAACCAAAAAAAATCGTTGTCGTCGTCTGTCAAACGCTACCATTTTTTTTTATCGTGGTTTATCATTCGTAGTAGATACGATTTGTGCATTGCCAGTTTTCAGGGAAAGGAGAATTTCATGGCAGAAGTAAAGAAGGCTGCTCCAAAGAAAGCAGCGAAGGCTAAGAAGGTTGCTAAGAAGCCCGTAGCGAAGAAGGCTCCAGCAAAGAAAAAGACTGCAGCTAAAAAACCAGCGGCTAAGAAGGTTGCCAAAAAGACTGTAAAGAAGGCTGCGGCCAAAAAGACAGTCAAGAAGGTAGCTAAGAAAACCGTTAAGAAAGCTGCAGCTAAGAAGCCTGCGAAGAAGAAAGTAGTGAAGGCGAAGAAGGCAAAGGCAAGCAAGGCGAAGAAGGCAGCTG
>CAYWSV010000236.1:0-3855 GCA_964460155.1 uncultured Oligoflexia bacterium
TATCTTGCCTTACGTGAATTGCAGCTTCAGTTGCGGCGGACGCGTAAAATGCTGCGCACATTGCGCAACGCGACGATTAATTTGCCTGCTGTGGGTGAATTACCGGCGCGGGTCTTTGATGTTGAAAGTTTTGTTCTCATCGGATTGCGCGCGGTGTCGGGTGATTCTGACCAATTCGGCAAGATTCCCTTTGTCGCACTCTTTAATGATGCCATCGAAGAATTCAAAAACGATCTGTCCGGCGAAAGCGAAGTTGAACGGCTGAGGGTTAATTTTGAATTTTTGCGATTGATGCTATGGTGGCACGGCAAACGGCCTGAATACAGCCCGATCAGTTGATCACTTTCGTGCAAAAATGTGCGGGGTTGTATTTCAATTTTAAAACTTGAGGACGATATCATGGGTTTTATTCAGCGTTGGAATCCTGAACTTTCAAAGTTTCCTTTGCGGGCAGTGTCCTCCGCGCTTGCTGTGTGCGCGTTTAGCGCCGGCGTGAAACTTTCGGCTCAGGCAGCCACAGCGCAGGTCAATGGTGAGGCTGCGCTCGTTGGAGAGTTTTTATCGAACATGCCTCCCAAAGGCAGAGAGTACAAAGGTCTGCGCGTGCCTTTGGGATTACGCCTTGAAGGACGTGCTTCGGGTAACGTGAGTGTGTTTTTGGATCTGCGTTATAACGCAAATCAGTATCCCGAAGTTGCCTTTCCTCTGGGCAACATGGAAGACGGTTCTGCAGGAGCGCAGGCAACTGGCAACGACGTTAATCACCCTTACACGAAAAACGGTGGTCGCGGTGAAAAGCGTGAATGGTTGAAGGTCAATCAGGCTTTTGTTCAGTACGAGAGTGGAGAAGCGGGTCGTTTCCGTGCCGGAAGAATTCCCCGTCATTGGGGCTTGGGGATTTGGTTAGATGACGAATGGAAACCTGAAGGAGGAACGCGCTCTACGTCAGATGCAATCTCCTATATGGTCGACTTTCCTTCAGCTCTGTCTGCAACTGCATATTGGGAGAAAATTTCAGAAGGCAGTTTGAGCTCGCGTTCGGATGATGCTGATGCACTGACAGCAGAAATTTTGATTGCCGACGAACTGACCGATGGCGGTTCTTCGGGATTGAGCCGCAAGTTGGGTCTTGCGTTTAGCAAATACGATCACTCTGATTCATCAACAGAACTTAAGATTCTCGATATCTTTGGTGTGTTTTCGTTTGGTCGAGCAGCAATGGAGGCCGAGGTCAATTGGCCCACAGGCAAAACGAAATCATTTAATTTCGCATCAATGGGTGGCGAAGAAGCTCAACAAAATGGTCCTCTCTATGCGCGTGAGTCGCAAGCCGTTGAAGGTTTGAATATTTTGGCACGCGCCCGTTATCAGTTGTCTGGAGGCTTATCTGCAGCAGATAAGTCAATCAAAATTTCACAGACCGATGCTGCACGTTTGCGCCGTCCAACAGTGCAAGTGGCTGAGTCTCAAATCTTGTCGCTCACCGCAGGATATAGCCGTGGCGATGCAGATGCTTTTGAGAAGGTCAAAACAAAGGACACGCGCATCACTGGAATTCCGATGCATCCAAACGTGCGTCCTGCATTGTTGATGTTCAACCCTTTGTCGCCTGATACGGCCGGAATGCCGGGCGCAATTGTGCGCAACGTTTTATTTGCGCGTGCGGAATATAGTTACGAGTCCCCCACCTTTGGCATGATCACACCGTCTGTGATTTTTGCTCGGCTTGACCAAACCAATTCCAAGCCCAGCACAGCTGAAACGGTTGTTGGCGCAAATCGAAACATCGGTTTTGAAGTCGATATGAACTATTCCTACCGGACAATGGACGGCATGCGCTTTTCTCTTGATGGTGGTCTTTGGGTCCCGGGAGGAGCATGGGAAAGTGCAGGTGTGAAGCCTGAAACTGTCTACGGAGTCCGTGCGACCGCTGCGACTTATTTCTAAGACCAATCAGAGGCCGCGAATAAAGTTCGAGGGGTCAACCCGGCGGCCACCGACCTCCACTTCGTAATGAAGATGGGGTCCGGTGGTACGTCCGGTGGCTCCAACTAGCCCGATCAGATCGCCCTTGGACACCCGAGTTCCGGGTTTAACGAGAATCTTTGAGGCGTGGGCGTATCGAGTTGTGACCCCATAGCCGTGCGCAATTTCGATGAGGTTTCCATAGTCATCTGCAGTGCCAGCGCGGACAACCGTGCCACTCGCAGCTGCGCGAATGGGTGAGCCCATTGGTGCGGCGATATCAAGCCCCTGATGCATTTTTGCTTCGCCCGTAAATGGACTCGAACGCCGTCCATAAAAAGAAGTGACGAAGCCCTGAACTGGAGAAATTGTGGGTGTTTGTGACAAACGCACACGGTAAGATTGAAGTTCCTTGAGCAGGAAGCTCAAGCCTTGGAGCTGAACAGAGCTCTTGTCGCGGATATCGGTGAGTGCTGCAAAGAGGTCGCGGAACTCGAGGTTTTCGGTGTTTACGTTACTTCCAACCGTCTGAGCGGGTAGGTCAATGTTTTTCGCTTCTCCATCTCGTGCGTCTGCATTCTGATTCGAAGCTGCCAGCGAATCGTCGCTTCTGCTTCGCTCTGCGTCACTCTTTATTTTGGACCTTGCGCGGAAACTCAGCGCGGAAGCGCCCATCTTTTTTTTTTCGCTGCGCGGATCCAAGCTTGCTGCCTCTTGACGCACTTGGTCGGAGATGTGGTCCACTTGAACCAGATTTGTTTTGACTTCTTGCAGTTTGGCGACCAGAGCTGCAGCCTCCGAGCGGATAGCTACATTCTCTGCGCGAAGCTTTTCGTATTCATTTTGCAGAGAGGCCATCTTCATTAGGTTGGCAGACAACGCACTCACCAAACCGAGCAACGTACAAACCAAAGCAAGACTTGCGTACAAAACCAGTTTGGGGATGCGTAGCCTTTTGGACGTTGCGCTTTCGTTGGGGATGTAGATCAGCGTCACGCAGGGAAGACTGGTGAACCAACGCGACAAGCTGCCCGACGACTTCGGTGCACGCACTTGATGATGGTTCTTATGTGAAGACCCTGCTTTACCAATCAAAGGACGTTCCCCCTTTCATCACTCCTAAGGATTCGGACTTGCCGTTGTTGAACTTGAATCAGCATTTGTCCTTAAGAGTCATAACTTTGACCGATCCGTCTAAGAGTCCAATGCCACTAGAAGAACAGTAATATTGTCTTCGCCCCCGCGTTCTTTTGCGAGTTCCACCATGTGATCGCAGACCCATTCAAGGTCATCCTCCATCATCAAATCAGCCATTTCTCGCTCGTTGAGCTTGTTGGATAAGCCGTCGCTGCAAAGCAGGAATCTGTCGCCTCGAAAGGGTTGAAAGCTAAAAACATCAACCTCTTCGTCCTCTTGATAGCCCACGCAGCGGGTAATCACGCTTTTCATCTGCTGTGCTGCAGGAGAGTCGGGAGACAGCACTCCAGCTCTGATCTTTTCCTGAAATAGGCTGTGATCATTGGTTAATTGATAGAGAAGTCCAGCGCGCAGCAAATAACATCGGCTGTCTCCAACATGGGCGACCATGGCCTTTGTGCTTCCCCCATGCGTATCGTGCCCATCGGGCTTCACGGGCAGCCAAAGTGCGGTAGTCGTTGTTCCCATGCCGCGTAGGTGAGGCAGCTCGAGTGAACGAGAATAGATTGTCAGACAGGCTAAATTGATAGCTTCTTTCATGATAATTTCGCGCGCATGCTGGTCTGAGACGTAAAGATCTTGAAATCGGCCCGTGATCTCGGCTTTGGGAGTTTGCACGGCTAAATGGCTCGCAACTTCGCCACCAGCGCGTCCACCCGCTGGTCCTTCAGCGCAGGCCCGCTTTCCAGCTCG
>CAYWSV010000236.1:3865-4274 GCA_964460155.1 uncultured Oligoflexia bacterium
CAGCGCGTCCAGCCATTCCGTCAGCGACAAGAAATAGCCCGAGTCTGGGGTCAGCAAGATACGAGTCCTGATTATTCTCTCGGACCATTCCTACATCTGTTTTAACCGTGTGGCGCAATTGCAAGCCGTTCCATTCGCAAAGGGCCCTTTTGGCTGTGCCAATGAGTTGAGTGCGCAACACTATCCAATCCCCTTCGATAGAGAACCTTGTGGGGACAGTTTCCAATAAATGCGTTTTTTATGAGCAGTGCTCTCGGCGCAGTCTGTCAATTTTGACGGTCTGCAGGTTTTGCCTGAGTGGAAAAGAGAAGTTAGGGCCGAAACACCCAACGGACGAAGATGTGAAGTGGCACAAAGTGGCCTGGTCGGCAGGATTCGAACCTGCGACCATCGGATTAGAAATCCGATG
>CAYWSV010000237.1:0-4272 GCA_964460155.1 uncultured Oligoflexia bacterium
AGCGGCGGCCGGCAGTCGGCGGCTCAGCAGTGCATCCCGGAGCAGATGGAGCGGTCGGAAAACGTAATGCTTGCCGAATGCGAAAAAAATCCAAAATGCGCCGATGAGAACAAGGACGAGTGTTGAGACAAGCCAACGCTGAAAAACGAATGACTCACGCGCGATTTTGAGTTCAGGAAATTCCTTTTCGCTGAGCATTAGGGTTGAATTGGCCTCGATGAGGGGATGCTTGTTCACTATCCACAACAAATCACCATTGCTTTGTGTGGTGATTGTCACATCTTTTCGACTCAGATTTTCTGGAAGAGTGGCAGTCGCGACAATTCGGTTTGGTTCGAGAATCAAGGGAAAGATCTCGTCTGTGTTAAACGCGCGCGGCGATATGAGTCGGCCGAATTCAAGCTTTGCTTGTTCGTGCCAACGTGTGACGGCAAGGTCAGCGGCTTCGCTGCGGAATTTGTCGGCCTGCAGATCTGAGAGGTAAAACATACATCCTGCGCCGACGAGGCTCAGAAAGATGAAGGAGACGGCAATCGTGAACCTAAAACGGTCTTCCACAGAGAGAGCCATCTGGCTCGCAGTTCGCCTATGTGCGCGCTGCCGGGCTGTGGTGTCGGACGATGACATAGCTTCTCCTTGCGGGCGGTTGTTCGGTCTTGGTTTGAACAACCCAACACCCGCGTGAGGGAGGATCGGAAGTTATTGGATAAATTTTAGGCATTATTAAATATTGAGGTTGCAAGTTTTTAGGGTGTGATCTACGACTTTTGGTGCGTTCGGGGTTTGAACGCTTTATTCGCCCCAAAGTTCGTTCGGATTTTGGCCGCTTCTATCTAACTCCCCTTCATTATTCGGAATTCCTACATGGCTGATGATACCAAGCCTTTTGAAGACTTGAGTGTTGATGATTCAAATGCACCTCGTAAACGTCCGACACGCCGGTTTGTTCGTAAAGACGAACAAGGCCAAGAGTCAGGTTCGGGCGAGGGCACTCCTGCTCCCGCAGGCGAGGGCGCAATTGACAGTGATTCTCGCAGTGTATCGACTTTCGTTCCTCCAAAGAGGGAAGATCGTCGTGGCTTTATGCCCAGACGCGAGCAATCGGTAAGCATGGCAGGAAGCCCCGAGGGCGCAGCCGCTCCTCTTCCGAAAGAAAATGTCGATGGCGGGGCTCCACGTGAGACGACTCCGCAAGCTCCAGTCCAAGCCAGAGAGCCGGGAGCACCCGTGCCGGGTCCGACCCCTTCGGCTCAGGGCCCTTCCGCAGGTGGACAACCACAACACGGTCCATCGGGTCACCAGCAATTCCGCAGACCGAACCATGGTGGTCATGGTGGCGGACACATGGGACGTCCGCATGGTCAGGGCGGTGGGTTTCAACAGCGTCAGGGCGGCGGCAACTACAATCCAAATTTCAAACGACCAGATAAACAGCAACAGATGCAAATGGTCGAGGAAAAAGAGCCAGAGTTCAACGCCAACGTTCCGGTGATGAACCTTAAAGAATTGAAAGAAAAACACATCAGCGACCTCGTTCAGATGGCGCGCGAGATGGGCATTGAAGGCGCGGCGAACCTGCGTAAGCAGGACCTTGTGTTCGCATTGTTGGGTGCGCAGGCTGCCCGCAATGGTGTTGTCTACTCGGAAGGTGTGTTGGAAACGCTTCCCGATGGTTTCGGTTTTCTTCGTGCTCCGGACTATAACTATCTGCCGGGACCCGATGATATCTATGTTTCTCCATCGCAAATTCGCCGGTTCAACTTGCGCACGGGTGACACTGTTTCAGGACAGATTCGCCCACCCAAGGACAACGAACGTTATTTTGCACTTCTGAAAGTTGAGTCAGTGAACATGGAACCGCCTGATCTCACGGGCGAGAAGATCCTGTTCGATAACTTAACAACGATTCACCCCAACGAGCGTTTGAAGCTTGAGTACCATCCAGAGGTTCTGAGCACGCGCACAATCGACTTGATGTCACCGATCGGCAAAGGACAACGTTCGCTGATCGTGGCTCCACCTCGCACGGGTAAAACGGTATTGTTGCAGAACATCGCTACAGCGATTGCGCACAACCACCCCGAAGTCGTTCTCATTGTTCTTCTGATCGACGAGCGTCCTGAAGAAGTGACGGAAATGGAACGCACGGTAAAGGGTGAAGTCGTTTCCAGTACGTTCGACGAGCCTGCATCACGCCATGTTCAGGTTGCTGAAATGGTCATTGAAAAGGCCAAGCGTCTTGTTGAGCACAAGAAAGACGTCGTTATTCTTCTTGACTCAATCACTCGTCTTGCACGTGCATACAACTCGGTCGTTCCACCAAGCGGTAAGATTCTTACCGGTGGTGTTGATGCGAACGCACTCCACAAACCTAAACGCTTTTTTGGTGCAGCGAGAAATGTTGAAGAGGGTGGCAGCTTGACCATCATCGCAACTGCGCTGATCGAAACAGGCAGCCGTATGGACGAAGTGATTTTCGAAGAGTTCAAGGGAACGGGTAACATGGAATTGGTGCTCGACCGCCGATTGGCAGAGCGCCGTGTGTTCCCTGCGATCGACATCAACAAGTCTGGTACTCGTCGTGAAGACTTGCTGTTGCCGAAGGAAACTCTGAACCGCTTGTGGGTTTTGCGTAAAGTGATTCACCCCATGAGCCCTATCGAATCGATGGAATTCCTGATTCAGCGGCTCGAGCGCACTGAAACGAACGATGACTTTCTTGGTAGCATGAACGGTTAACCTAACATCCGAGGGTAAGATGATGACCCTGTCGAAAGACATCTCACTCTCCGAATTGCTGGAGCTGCCGCAGTCTGCGGCAGCTTCTTCTTTGTCGGAGTTGCAGAAATTAATTGATGATGAACGTGCACGGTGCATGAGTGTCGTAAACATGCCTGTGAGCCTGTTTGGTGAAGCTTTGGCCGATGAAGTGCGTGTGCGTTTTACGGGCAGAAAATCACCATTGCAGGACTGGCTGAAAGCCTTACGTAATTATCCCGCTGAGGAACGTAAGGATGCAGGAGCCAGAATCAATCAGCTCAAGAGTGTTCTTGAATCTGAAATTGAAAAATTTGTTGCTGCCTGTCGTGTGCACGCCGAGGAAAAGAAGCTTGCGGAAGAAAAAATTGACCTGACTCTGCCGCGGCCTGAAATTCGTTTGGGCTCACGTCACCCAGTCTCGCTCGCAGTTCAACAATTGCTTGAACCCTTGAAGCGACTGGGATTCACGGTCATCGATGGACCCGAACTCGAACGTGATTTTTATAACTTCGAAGCTTTGAATATTCCGTC
Organism: uncultured Oligoflexia bacterium; assembly: GCA_964460155.1. GTDB lineage: Bacteria > Bdellovibrionota_B > Oligoflexia > Silvanigrellales > Silvanigrellaceae > RFOM01. The sequence goes on from CAYWSV010000237.1 coordinate 3,292, forward strand.
GGACCACCCTGCACGCGAAATGCAGGATACATTTTTTGTGGCTTCGGAATGGGTTTTGCGCACACACACGAGCAGTGTTCAGGCTCATGCCATGATGGAACGCGGTGTTCCTTTGCGTGTCGCATGTGCGGGCTTTACGTACCGCAATGAGCTCGATTTGACGCACGTTCCGACCTTCCGCCAAATCGAATGTCTCGTCGTAGATAAAGGCATCACACTTGCCCATATGCGCAGTACACTCGATGCGTTTTTTGCTGAGGTTTTTGGGCGCCCAGTGAAGCTGCGTCTGCGCTCGAGCTATTTTCCTTTTACCGAACCGAGTGCAGAAATTGACGTCCAATGTCAGCAATGCTTTGGCGCTGGCTGCCGCAGTTGCAAACACACCGGTTGGCTTGAAATGGGTGGCTGTGGATTGGTGAACACGCGTGTGCTTGATCGCTGCGGTGTGGACTCCAAAGAATACAGCGGATTTGCGTTTGGCATGGGTGTTGACCGCATTGCAATGAGCAAATTCGGAATTGCTGACCTGCGCTCATTGTTTGAGGGCGATGTTTTGTTGTCCCGTCAGTTGGCCCTGCGATAAGAGGAATAAGACGTGCTCATCAGTTTGAAATTGATCGATCAGCTTTTTTTGCAGTTGCCCTTGCGCACCGGAGCAACATCATCGACGACGCCGTGTTGGCAGCGCTGGGATGTAGATGCGTTCGCAGAGATTTTTACTCGTCAAGGATTTGAGGTTGAGGCGCGGACTCTGCGCGGATCAGGGTTCGAGAAGGTGGTCGTCGGGCAAATAAAGTCCGCTGAACGTCATCCAAAAGCCGACAAGCTGCAAGTCTGTCAGGTCCAGACCGGACCAAATGATGTGCGCCAGATTGTGTGCGGCGCCGCTAACGCGCGGGCTGGACTTTACGTCGCAGTTGCGTTGCCCGGTGCGTCTTTGCCCAATGGACTTGAAATCAAGGTGTCCAAGATTCGTGATGT
>CAYWSV010000238.1:0-4175 GCA_964460155.1 uncultured Oligoflexia bacterium
GATGCGCTCACGTAAAGCTTCAATGGACGATTCGCGGATTCTTCCGCTGGTTGCGTTCTGGGTCATGTTTCATTGCTAGATAAAGAAAAAGGAGGACGCAAGGTCCTCCCATCGACGAAAGCCGAGCTACAGTCGAGATTAAGTCCCGAGCTTCTTCAGCTTCTTGAGCGCACGCTTACGTGCTGCCATACGCTTACGCTTGATCTTGACGGAAGGCTTCTCATAATGCTCGCGTTTACGAACTTCCGAGAGGATGCCTGCCTTCTCACACTGTTTCTTGAAACGACGCATAGCGCTTTCAAACGCTTCGCCTTCTTTCAGTTTGACAACTGGCATACTATTCACCCCCCTTCGGTCGCGTTTTTCGTCCCGTTCCTAAGATTCGGGCTCTTTTGCGAGACGCCACAGCTATCAGGCCCTGCATCTCCTTTCAAGCCCAGCCTCAAAAAAGCTCGCCGGCCTGAGGTTCCCAGACCGGCGAGCTCCACACTTCTCTAATTTTTACGAATATTTACAGAGTATTATAAAGATACCGCTTTATCCTATTAACGCTCCATTTGGCACGCAGAAACCGTCAGGAACGAAAAGACGTACCCCTCGGTTGGCTTTCCAGCGCAATTCGTCTTCACTCGCATCCATTGACCTTCGTTCGAGAGTCTCTCGGCCTCGGTGCCATTAGGCAACAAGCACAGAACCTTGCCTGAAGGTGCATTGCGCAGATTCACGCCTTTAGAGTCATCTTTATCGAAAACATTGATTTTTCCACAGTTGGCCAAAGAAGGAGATTCGCTCGCAACAGCGGGCGTCGTGTTTAAGAAGGGCTTAACATCACCCTTGCCATCCGTAATTACACCCTTATTTGACACAACCTCTTTCACCAATTCTGCGGGAATAGAGAGCGTGACGTAATAATTCGTTGGGTCGAGGTCATCAATCGCAGGCAATCTGACCTTGATGTTTTCGGGCATACCTGCGCTGTCTCGGTTGATATAGATCCATGGCGTGGGCATCCACTTGCGCTTGTAGTTCTTATACCAATCCAGAGGAATCATGTGTTCACGCCACTTCTTCTCGGGATCGTTGTCGGGGCGATACCAGTTGTTATGATAGAGTTTGATAAAACCGGCTGAGTCAATATCGCCGACCAGAGCAATGTGGCCATCTCCTGCTTGACCAGAGCAATCAGGACGCAAGCACCCACTCACGAATGAACCTACTGGAATGCGTCCACCAAAAACCGTCTTAAGTTTTTGCGCCATTGCAGTTGGGTTTTTGGGAAGTTGAATAACAATTCCACCGCGCTTCTTTACAGCATTGACCATGTCAATCAGCAAAGGTGAGCTGTAGCCCGTGATTCCTGCCATCTCCAATACGCGAGAGGCGTTTACCGCACACATCGCAGGCTGCGCGTAATATTGAGGCTTCGCCATCTGGCCGGTTTCCCATGCCTTCATCGCAGCAAAGATCTTACTCCCAGTTGGGGTAATAAGATGAAACCGAGTCGACGGATAGAAGTCGTTAGGCTGCGATTGCAAAGACTGAATTGGCGACTCGGATGGACTCAAATCATCCGTATTAAACGTGCGTTGCTTACAACTCGAAAGCGTGAGTGCCGCGGCAAAAAAGAGGGATATCGTCAGTTGCTTTTTCATCTGGTGATCTCCGTTAAATATCGCTGAATAGTACCTCATCAGGATGAATGTTTCTCAGGGTCAAAAATTTTCCAAACCGGCAGTGTCAAAGTTCCAAACTTGCAAAATAGACGAATGCCTAAACTTGCGTCAGCCTCAGAACTTCGGAGGTTCAAATGCGCAAGATCTTCAAGCTGCTGCTGCTCTTTCCCACTCTACAGCTCTTATCTTGCGGTTCCCCCCAAGATTCGCTTGAAAGTCATGCATTATCTGTTTCGTCCGAAACGACGACTGACGTCGGCGACACTCTCAAAGACATACTCGAATACTCAAACATTAAAGATTCATGCTCGCTCTACTGGTCGCTCCTTAATGAAAACGACCAGCCGAAGGACGACGCTGATCCACGCGTTCTGGAAAGATCAAAAATCAAATGCGGGAAATGGCTCTTCATCGGCTGGGAGACAAGTGGCAAAATGCCTCTGCCAAAAATACTCTTCGATGCTATTGAGAGATCGTGGCCCGACCGAGTTGGGACGAATTTTGAAAAACTCGGTTTTCTGGAGAATCCGGAAGATCCATCCGGACTTCCTCTGGGAATTGCCAAATCAACAACACGCTACACCGGAATGGCGTCGGTCAATGTGACCTGCGCAGGATGCCACATAGGACAACTCCCCGATGGACGGTACGCCGTAGGGGCACCAAACACAAAACTGCACCTGAGCGAATTTAACCTAATGCCTTCCTATCCGCTCTTTCCAGCTATGCACCGCGAGACTCGAGAAAAGCTGCCCGGAAAAGTTCAGGACTACTACAATGAGCTCGAGAAAACAGAGCGCAAACGCATTACTGGTGGAGATCACGGTATTGATTGGTCGAACGTTGTTTTTAAATATTCCACGCTTCTCCGCTGGCTCGGCATTGGTCCCAAAGGACTGCCTGACGCACAATTCGTTGTGATGCCACCCGATCGCGACCTAAAATCCTGGCTCAACGGACGTCCCGGCGTTTTCAATCCGGGAGCACCCATGCTCACCTTGCAGGTCGACGATGTCCCGAATCTTTCGATTCCGCAGTTGTGGGGAATCACTGGCTACGAGGAAGACTATCTTAAAGAAAAAGTCGCACCTCTCGGTCAAACTACAAAATACGCATCACTCGAAAAATTCGTTTCCTCCGCATTCATCTATGCATATCAAGATCTCTCGCTCGTACGAGCTCGCAACGTGGAGCCACTCGCAGCCTATCTCAGGCAATTAAAAAGACCTAAAACAAACGAATCAATCTCATTCATTGCAACACAAAAGGGTCTGAGTCTTTACAATTCTAGATGCAGGGATTGCCACAATGGTGCAGCGGGAGAATCCACACGGCTTTATCCCGCGAATCTCGTTGGAACACATCAGTCGCTTGAAAGCCCAAGGGACAACTATTCGGCAACTACCCCGATTGCAAAACTGATTTCCGACCTCAGCGACCAACTTGCTGCGGAACTCAAACCTCAACCCAGAGGAATAAGAAGCAGAAGACTTGCGGGAGTTTGGTCGAGAAAGAATCTAATGATTGATGGGTCGGTCGAAGATCTAAACGACCTGTTCTGCACGCAGACCGGGCGACGATTTTCACAAAGTCCTCATCAGGACTTGTGTCAATCGTTCAATCAAGACGAAAAAGATGCCATCATAAGCTATCTAAAAACGCTCTAAACAAATGATTAATTCATTCTGTTTTTCAGAATACAAGGTGACTAACTAAGGCCCACGACAGAGGGATGCAAATGGAGCTATAAACTCTAGAGCCCCTCACCGACCCAAAGCGCATTCGCAGCCTGAAACTTCTTCCCATAAGGGTGCCGCAAAGCTTCATCTCGACTGCACTGCTGCCAGTCGTTTTGGCGGTTCACCCGCACATAAAACGTTTCCTTCTGAAAACAGAACTCCTTATTTCTGACAAGATCATCAAGGTAATCGTTGTATCCCAACGGAGCCGTCAGAAAAACATGTTCTTTGTTTTGAACCATGTTTTTAATGTTCGTCAGAGCTTCAAGAATTTTCCGAGGATCCCGGACTGATTCATCCCAACCGATATGTTCCACTGTGGAAATAGACACAAACGCATCATAAGCTTTCGGTGGCTGAAATCCGACAAAATCCAAATTCCAAATAGCATCGCCTTTTTCGTATTTATCAATAACATCATGTTCAATCGAACTATAATAGCGCATCACATTACCCAGCTCGAGCCAAGACTGCGGCTTCGTTCGGGACAAAAAATCAAAAGCAAGCGCAATTTCGAGACATCGCTCGTTTCGCCACGTTGCGTTATAATGATGAACAAAGAATGGAATATTGCGTCCCTGATAGTCATAGTGGCGCTGACTCAGCCGACGTTTTTGGTAGGGGAAACTCCCATAAACAGAGAGCTTGTCGAGCGCCTTCAAAGCGACAGTCCACGGTGTCTCTCCACTCTTCCGAAGGTCCGAAAACCGCCGAACCAATCGCATTACTTCATTCATCCGCCATGCGCCCCAACCGTTGTTCT
>CAYWSV010000239.1:0-4162 GCA_964460155.1 uncultured Oligoflexia bacterium
GAATTCGATAAACGAATAAATGAACTGCCCGATCATTCGGATTTTTCCGACATAAACACGGGACAGTCCTATGGGCGAGATGATCGGTTTATTGATTGGGCCTGCGCCGGAGACAGTTGCGAACCCACTTAAAAATGTCGCTTAGCGGTTGCACTTAAACTCAGACCCAAATTCAAGAGCTCCGTCCTCAAAGACACTTTCTTCAAGAAGGCGGTCATTATTCCGAGCGGGTGAAAATGGAACCACATCGTAAAGGCGAGCCACAATTCGTGTTTGAAATGACTGTTCAGAGCCATTTTTTTCAAATCCTGAATCTTTGGGAATTGCAATTCCACCGAAGGTCTGACGCGCGGCTTCTGCTGTAACGACAAGTCTGCGGTTGAGATGTCCTGCACTTAAACTGAACTGACCTTTACAAGCATCCACGCGGCTTTCGAAAACAGTTCCAACCTTCTGAGGCGCGAAATCAATAGATGTTTGCGGACTGCGATATCCAACGAGCCATGCTTCTGGCTGCATGGGCCCCACCTTCAACGGACGACCACCTGCAATGGCCACTGCCCGATTCTGATTTTTGTTGAACGCCTGCATCCACACATACGCGGGTGGAAAAGAAATACCCCAATTTTTCTCGTAGTGAGCATACCCTGTTCCAACAATGCGCTCTGTGCCTGAGCCATTCTCAGACGGAACAACCGCTTCAAACTCGGCTCGCGAGCGCAGGCTATGCACGAACCAATGTAAAGGAAATGCGCGAAAAAGACTGATGATGCCCTCGGGTCCAAGTCCGTTTCCATTCCACGGCACAACATCGGCCAGCCGCACAGTCAGAGACGTGCCGTTCGGAAACGAGAGGTTTGCTTGCTCCGCAGTGAGTTGTCCAAAACCCTCTGCAGACCAACGGAACGACGCTTTTCCTGTCGGCGCAGGATCACGCGAGACGATATCTGATTTGTTTAAATAAAGACGAGTGTCCTTTGGGAAGACCTCGAAAGAACGCAAAGGTCGCCCATCTGATCCACCATCAAGTATCGCTGCATATCCGCTGAGACCTTTTTCTTCGGCATCAGTTCTCAAGACACCCACGGGTAAATACGAACCCACAATGAGACCCAGAGAGCGCTGAGTTCCCGCAGACGGCGTGATACGGATATACCATCCTTCAAACCATGGCCCACGATCAGGCAATCGATGCGGATCCAAAAGTGAGTCTGATTCTGACTCTACTGGACCAAAATTTCTTTTCCTGCAGCCCGTAAGCAGGGAGAAAGCAAGGGCCAAGACAAAAATAGAGCTCAATTTAAATGTCATTCAATTTGTCCTGCGCTGATGAGATCGTCAGCTGGCCCTGCGGGACGAATCACCCACATCAACCGTTTCGCTGACCTCGGGTTCATGATCATCTGACTTAACAACAAGTCGCGGACGCATCTTCTGAGCAAGGCGGTCAACAGCATCAGCCCGCGCACGCTCGGGAGAGACATCACCAGAACGCTCGAAGACAGACTGAGACGCATTCTTTTTCAGTCGACTACGCACACGCAGTCCTCGAACAGCGTGTCCAAAATCTTGGACAATATCTTCGATGCTGTAAATCTGATCTCTGACTTCATTCATACGGCGATTGAGGTCCGAGGTCATAACCGATGAACGCCGCATCGTTGAATCAACAGCTTCAACAGCTTCAGCAACAAATCGGAGTGTCTCGTCCTGATTTCGTAGAGATTGAGCCGATGTTTCCATCACCTCCGCAACAACCGGAAGACTCTTCTCGGCCTTGCCTGAGTGACGTGTCGCCTCGGAAATAATCTTCTCAGCGCCATCAACTCGTGTATTGACCGCGCCAATGAGTTCATCTGTCTGCGCTTGAATCCGAGTCACAAACTCACTTAACTCGCTTGCAATCTGCTCGGTGCTCTCGGAGAAGGACTGAATCTCTTGAGCAACTCCAGCAAATCCACGGCCACTCTGGCCAGCACGATTTGCTTCAATTGTTGCATTAAAGCCCACCAACTGAACTTTAAAAACAACATCGTTTAACGCTGCGACTCTGGATTTCATTTCGGAAACCAGAGAATTCAATCGACTCATTTCCTGAATATTCAAAGATGCCTGTCTGAGCTCGGAAAGACAGTCCTCCGCCGAACGTTGCTGTGCTTGAATCTCGGTGAGCGCATTTCGGACTTCGGCAGCACAATCTAGCAAAGCAGTCGAATGATCTTGAGCATGCTCAGATACCTCTTTGCCTTGCTGAATCATCCGATTCACCAGACCCGCGTGCTCTTTCTCCTGTCCAGACACCTTAGCCAAAGTACCACCGAGTTCATCACCAGCCTCAACGAGCCTCAGAGTTTCATCTTTGAGCTTCGCAGACAGTTCAAGGTATTCGCGTGCAAGTGAGCGTGCGACCCCATATCCGGTGAGGCCAAACAAGAGAACAAAAAGGCCCAGCAAGGGATAGAAGAATTTTCTTTGACCGAGCACATCGGACATAACGTCTTCCGTTGTTGCCGAAATCACAACAGACCAATTGAGCATCTCGGGAAAACGATAGTCCTTAAGAGGTGAATAGCCCCACAGCCGCTCGATGCGCGCAATACGGTCGTTTTCAACAATTGCACCAGACTTGCCACTCACAACGTCTTGCGCTGCCGTTTGTCCTTGCTGAGTCGCCATGTTCCAGCGCAGAATGCGATCCGTATTTCTCTTCAGTGCTCCCTTCTCTCCCACAGATTCAAGTGCAGCCTCGGCTCCAACAAGGCCCTCCTTGTTGAGCAAAACAATCTGAGCAGAGCGCATACTCGCAGCCTGCATTCCCATGAAAATCGACAGGAGTTCGTTCTCAACGAACCGCAAACTCGCGCGCGCGCTCAAAACGCCAATGACGCGACCTTCACCATCAACAACACTCCGCGAGAAACTCATTCCTTGTTGGGGTGTCGTGAAAAGTGCACTTGAAACAGGATCAATCTGAAGATCTTCAACAAAGGTTCCGGTGTAGCCCCGACGCTTGTCTTCACTCCACTCGCCTTTGAATGCCCTCGCAAACCAAGGCGTGTCGGCAAACGAACGGCCCTCCATAACCTTGCTATCGAGTGCTCGGCCATCGAATGTTCTGTTGTTTGATGCAACGAAACGACCATCTTTGTCGACAAAAACAATCGCATCGTAGGCCTGATAGATAGACACAACAGAATTGAGAAAAGATGTAATTGATTCTTTTTGACCTGATTGAAATACTGAATTCAGAGCAAACGCTTGAACATCGGTGTATCGTTCAAAAAAGAGTGTTGAAATTGTTTGCGCAGCCATTCCAGCACGTGTTTTAAATTCCGATTTGATTGTTGCCTGCCGTGCCTGAAAACTTTGGTTCATTTGCATAAAAGCAAACACAGCCAACGTTATTAGTCCTGCAAGCGTGAGGAACAACAACTTGCTCCGCAGCGAAAGAGCACGCCAGAACATGTTCCCTTCTCCCTTCAACTCGCCCACCTTTCCTTGCGTTCAGCAGCCACATCGATCTGGCTGAAAAGCGCACGAATATCTAAAAGTGTGGCTAAACCCTGCTTAAATCGGCCAAGACCAATCATCCCACCCGAAGAAAACGAACTTGGAATGCTCTTCGAGTATTCGATATCCTTGTTTTCAAGCTGACAAATCGACTCAATGGCTTCAGCAGCTACAGCCATCAATCCAGCAGCAGACTCAAAAACAATCAGAGCACGAAAGGCATTTCTGTCGGCGGCAGGTTTGTCGTCTTGAAACCACAAGCGCATATCAACTACGCCAACAATTTCGCCTTTAACATTGACTATGCCGAGATAAAATTTCTTCGTATTTGGAATAGAGCGAGGAGAGGAATAGGGAACGACCTCGCGCACGCCAGCCAGTGGTGTACCGTAGAGTTCACCCTGCACACGGAAGAGCAAAAACATCTGCCGGTTGCCTTGCTCAAAGGCCGCTGGAAAATTCATGCAGCCTCCTTGTCCGATTTAGGCGCCCAGAAGGCGTCGGTAATTTCAACAATGTCGACAACAATGACAGGCTCGCCACGGCCCATCATAAGAGTTCCAGCCAATCCACGTACCGCCTGCAAATGGGGAGAGAGAGGATGTATGACTGATCTCTGTTTACCGGCAATTTTCTCGACTCCAAGAGCAAT
>CAYWSV010000240.1:0-4114 GCA_964460155.1 uncultured Oligoflexia bacterium
GGAGTGGGCGACGCTGCACTGTTTAACGGCTTAATGTGTCTCTCGGGAGATGAGCTGAGTTGCGAGGCAGTGCGTCGATCACAGGGGGGGGACGGGCGGATGTGGCGCGCTGAGCACCGTGTGGCCTCGGATGCTGTGAACAGTTTTTCACGTGACATGGCCATGGGGGTTTTGGCTTACTTGATTGCCACGCGCGACCGTGATTTGGCGCAGCGTTGGCTCGCGTGGATTGAAGGAAATCAATTTCGCATGTGTCGCGAGAGCACCGACAATCGGTGTGAATTTACACCGGGTTTTTGGATGCTTTTCAAAGAGGTTTGGGAATATTTGGGGTTGTCGCCCAACGCCAAGATGAGCTCTGCAATCGTCGATGAGTCAGTTGTGGCCTTGTTGCAGGCGCATTTTGCTCCCGCAGGTTATCAACTTCATCTCGCAGGGGTGAATGCACTTCTTCGTCGTGCAATGGGACAGTCCTCTGCAACCCTAAATTCGTTGACCGATTCACTGGCTCATCGGCAACCCGCAAACCCATTTTATGCTTATCTCGCGCGCGGAGCGCAGCCCGATGTGGTTGAAAAGGCTGTGGCATGGTGTCCGACCTCTGCACCCGAATCGCGTTCTGAGTGGAGTTTCGAGCGGGATGAAAAAGAAGTTCCGTGGGCACGGTCCATGGGATGGGAATGCCTGATGCTGATTAATTTCCTGCTCAAAGAGCTCAAAGGAAATAGTGTAGCTCAATAGTGAGCGGCTGTGTTCCGTCAAACAAAGAAAAACAAAATCGTTTTAATCTCTAAACTTTCTGTATGATTGATAATTTCGAACGTTCATTCGCGATGACGGACTTCTATTACGCATTTGTTTTGTGAGATAGAGCTAAGAATATCGTCAATTTTTGCAGTATTATGTTTGTCGAGATTTGCATCCCATTCATCGAGTAAAAGAACGGGATAGTCACTTTCCGCAAGCTCATGCAGAAATGAAATTGTCTTTTCTCCTGTCGATGCTTCATTCATTTCTTTTGCAAACTGCAAATCATGATGAGCTGGAAGATAGATGGCAGAATCTTTGAGCCTGTTTTTGACAAGTAAAAGAAGAGTCGATTTTCCAGCTCCGTTTGAGCCGTTGATTTCGAATCGGCCGTTTTTCACCTGACTCATTTTCAAAAGTGATTCAAAATCGTCAATGGTCGTCGTCTTTTCCGATACAACACATTTCGCTGTTATTTTATTCCATGAGATTCTGGATAATGAATCAGATTCGTTGACAGTATTATCTTCCAAAGTAAAGAGTAGGCCCTTCCATTTTCCGACAAACGACGGTGCATCAATTATATATTTAATCATGACCTGCATGTAATTAATGACTTGCATTTGTCGAGTGAATGTTGCCAGCAAAGCTGCAAGAACGGCTGCGTTATTCAGGTTTTTCGTGATGACGTATGCAATTGCAAAGAAAACAGGAATCTTTGTTATAAATGACGCTGAGGTTGAACAGAGGCTTTTCAACCATTCATTTTTCACATTGTGGACAATCGATGAATTCAATAGGTGATTCTTTTCGTTATTCCAGACTCGGAAATTGTTTTTATTACCGATTGAAATATTATCCCAGCCGCTCATAATCTGTTTTGCTAGCGAAAGCCTTGCGTTTTGCGATGCAATAGCTGCATTCAACAGACGCTTTGAAAAAAATGAAATAGTCAATGCAGCCAAGACAACACTAACAGCATACGCCGGAACAAAACTGTCATCGATAAAAATAGATATTGAAGCAATATTGAAGATTACGCTCAAAAAGACAGCCCAAAAATCAGAAAGATAAAACACTGTCTGTGCAATCGTGCCCTCAGCCTCTGAACAGAACATCGGAACTAGGTTATCGCGAGCTACCTCGGAATTACGACTGAGTGGCTTGGAATAATTTGCCTGAGCGAATGAATTGATAAACGCTTCGTGAGATTTCATCAGCCACTTTTCTCGGAGGGGTGAAATCAACGTTTCGAAGACGTCAATCATAAAAATTGTTATGCCTAACGCAATGAGGAAAATAGATAATTTTGGAAATGTCGCGATGGATTCAGTTGCTTTAACAAGCCAGAATGTTGTCGCAGCCACACATACTTGCTGAAACAAAATAATAATGATTGCAATTAATGAGTATTTGTTGGTTATGATTTTGTTAATTTTTCTTAAATTAATACTCAATTGGGTAGACATGGTACACCGCTTCTTTACTTTGAAATGAGTGAGAGAAAGTCTTCGTCGATTTGCTTTGGAATCATTCCGCTTACGAATAACGTTGCATCGAAAGTAACTGATTCAAGCATCTCTTCCAGATTTTCAATGGTTGTCTGCGCCAGAATGTGATCTTTTTGATCGTTGGAATATTTAATCGCTTTCGATGATACGCTAACAAGAGATACGGGATGATTTCTGGGATAAGATTGTAGCAATTTATTTTTGAGCAGTCCGATATTGTTGTCGGTCTTTGGGTTCTCAATCCAGGTCTTGTTGGTTCCCACAGAGCATACGTGATAGATGTAACAATCAAGCGACGGGTCGATATCAAAGTTAAAAAGCAAAAGGCGATTTGCGTCGAGTATGATCGTTCCTCTTTCCAGTGGATCTCGTTCTGCGGTGAGATGCATCCAATCGAAACTAGATAATCCCGGCAAGACCTCTAGTTCAATTGAATCTTCGGCGCTGCGTTGTTGCAGCATTTGTAGCAGTGTCACGCCAAGCCCGGGATTACCGGGAAGTCCAACGACGATCTCTTCATACTTCCGCGCAGCATTCAGAAGGTGGCTGTAAATGTGTTCATAGTTGTTTGAATCGACCTCGCCGTTGAGATAGAGGTCCATTAGGTTTTCAGGAAAGATATTTAACTCATTCAGGCTTCTGGCGTCGTCATCTGTGCTCACGATGAATGTTTTTTTCGCGTCTTTTAGCGTTTGTAATGCCAAAAGAGTCAGATCGTTTTTAGGATTTATTCCCAGACCAATAATCGTGATTTTCATGAGACGACTCCAGAAGCTGAACGGTGTTTCTTTTCTTACAAGTTATGCTTTGACGGTCTTTTTTTGAGCCTCAATTGCTGCAAGAATTGTTCTGAAGTTCATTGGAATCGCAGAAAGGTTGCGAGGATGAGGATTGGTCGGACGGATTGGTGCATTTTTCATTGAAAGGCTCCTTTTGTGGATTGTGATGCAACACTATGTTGGTCGTTCCGTTTGTTAGCAAAGCGCGTGCCACGCTGCGGCGGTCGAGTGTTTTAAACCTTTTTTTGCGTGTTTTTCGGTACTAAGGCTGACGCAGATGGTGATTCGGCGTTTCATTTTTTGCGTGCGGCCGGAACTCTCTAGGTGGGCGAATTGCCGGAGTTCAGCCAACGGTTGCCCGAAATTCAGCCACGGGTCCCTTTGCGCCTTCAAATTCTCGGCCATAAACACTCTTCTGGTTCTGCTGAACCTGCAAGACTGTCAGGGAATGGGCGATCACAACTTTTCACAACTTTTACTTAGAAATTTGACTTTAGCCTAAATTTTTAAGTCGAAGCTTAATGTTTCTGAGAGTCATGCCGAGAACGTCAAAGCACGTCGATTTGTTGATGTGCGAAGTTCTACTTCACCTTTGGGGGGCTTATGAATGTTAGATTGCTGGCGTTCGCGGGACTTGCGTCGATGTTCACTTTTCAGGCGCAAAGTGCTCCTGTGTTTGGGGATTTGGACGGGAAAAATGGCGTAAGAATAAATGACGTCACCATTTGCCTGCGACACGTCAAGAACATTCATGTTTTGAAGGGTGATGGACTTGCCGCCGCAGATGTTGATCAAAACGGCAAGGTCGACGACGTCGATTGTAGTCTAATACGACTTTCAGCCGCAGGAATGTTATCACTACCCGCGAAAATTATCTTCGGTGACTTGAATGGGAACGGACGCGTTGAGATAGCAGATCTCACCATAATCATGAGACATTTGAAAAATATTAGTACCCTTACAGGAAATCGCAAGATTGCGGCTGATGTCAATCTTGATGGCGTAATTGATGAAAAAGATAGTGAGCTCATTCGGCGAGCTGCAGGAGGTCTTGAAAAACTTCCAAAGACTCCATAA
>CAYWSV010000241.1:0-4041 GCA_964460155.1 uncultured Oligoflexia bacterium
GAGTTTTTTATGTGTTAAAATGTGGCGCAGGGGTCCCGCGAAGGCTGGCCACGAGTCCACAGCAAAAATCGGGAAAAACAATTGATTGAACTGCGTCTTGCGAACCCTTGCGCGGACATAAACTAAACAGTAAGAAACCGCCAACCGGCCCCTTGGGCCTTCCGATTCACACTGGTTCCATCCCAAAAAAAGGGAAATCTAATGGCGGAATTGAAACTAAAACCCGAGCTTATTCCTATGGTTATTCAGGGAGGCTTTTATCTGGCGGCGCTTGTCACTGCCAAGGTCCTCCTGATCAAGCCCCTTTTAGCCCTGACAGCAGAGCGTCGTCGTCGGACTCAAGGCGCTGTTGAGTCTGCTAAAGGTCTCGAAACTAAGCTCGAAAGGCTTGAAAAGACTTATAAAGATGCTCATCTGTCTGCGCTCGCAGAAGCACGTGACCTGCTCAACAATCAGGTCCTTGCTGGACAGGCAGAAGCAGCTAGTATCCTGCAGGAAGCGCAAGAATCTTCGAAGGTTAAATTGCAGGATATCAAAACTCAAATCAACCACCAGATCGAGAACGAGCGTTCCAAGATTCCTGCGACTGTCGCTGAACTCACCGATGCTGTTCTCGGGCGATTGGCGAAGCAATCTGCGGTTATTTTCGCCGTAGGCGCTCTGTTTGCTAATGAGGCTTATGCAGCGGGCGGGTCGGGTGCGGTGGATCCTGTCTATGGAATCCTCTGGCCATATTTTCAGTTCATTGTTTTCGCGGCAGCGCTCACTTTTCTGGCTCGTAAAGCAATTAACAAAATGCTCGACGATCGACGCGATGCATTGCGAACCAAACTCTCCGAAGCACGTGAGGCAATGACGCTTGCTCAGAGAAAGAGTGACGAATACGAATTAAAACTCAAGAATCTGCAGTCCGAGATCGAGGCACTGCGTGCTGATTATGCGAATGAAGGTGTACATCAACGTGACAAATTGATTCACGATGCTAAAGAAACAGCGGCTCAAATGCTGCGTGATGCAGAACGTGTTGGGCGTCAGTTGATTTCCGAGGGCAAAGAGCAATTACGTAAAGAAATCTTCGAGCAAGTTGTTGCCAATATCGATTCAAAACTCAAAGGCGACACTTTGGCTCAAATAGATGGTTCCTTGCGTCGCAGTGCGCTGACCAGTCTGAGCAACACAAAAAATATTTCCGCATCGAACTAAGAGACGGGTAGAGGGGATTCTATGAAGGTCAGTACAGGACAGCTGGCACGAAGATATGCCACGGCTCTGTTCGAAAGTGCCGTTGAAACCAAACAGGTTGACGCACTCTCTACAGAGGCGAATGCGCTTATTGGAGTGCTGACTTCTGAGGTTGAATTGTTTTTTTCGAGTCCGGCAAGAAGCGTGGCGGAAAAAGAGCAGATGGTAAATCTGCTTATCGAGAAGTTGAAGCTGAGTGCATCAACCGGCAGAGCGTTGTTGTTGATGGCGCAAAACAACCGCCTGTCGCATGTAAAACTCGTGATGAAAAAAGTTCTGGAAAAAATCGATGCGCACAAAAACATTGTGCGCGGCCAGATCAAATCCGCGAATCCGATGGCCGCATCCGAAGTTGCGGAATTGGAAAAGACCATGTCTCAGACCATGGGATGCTCGGTCGTATTTGAATGTGAAACGGAACCGCAGTTGCGTGCCGGAATGGTAGTCAAAATTGGGACCCGCCAGATTGACGCGAGCCTCAAAACACGTCTTTCAAACCTTAAAGAATTCTTGAGTCAGGGAGTCTAACAGATGGAACAGATCCGCATTGATGAGATCAGCCAGTTGCTGAAACAAAAAATTCAGGCCCTCGGTCAGACGGCTGAAGTCGCCGAGACTGGTACAGTCGTCTCCGTGGCCGACGGTATTGCTCGCGTTTATGGTTTGGACAAGGCGATGACTTCGGAGACCGTGAGTTTTGAAAACGGTACGAAGGGTCTGGTTCTCAACCTTGAAGAAGACAACGTGGGTGTCGCGATTTTCGGTGAAGCCGACAAAATTCGCGAAGGCATGACGGTTAAACGCACATCTGAGATCAACCGTGTTCCTGTTGGTCGCGGACTGCTGGGTCGCGTTGTGAACGCGATGGGCGAACCACTCGATGGTTTGGGGCCAATTAACGCTGAGTCAACATCTGTGGTTGAGGTCAAGGCACCGGGAATCATGGCTCGTAAGAGCGTTCATGAACCTCTTCAAACCGGCTTGAAGTCGATTGACGCGATGATTCCAATCGGCCGTGGGCAGCGCGAGCTGATCATTGGCGACCGCCAAACAGGTAAGACAGCGGTTGCTCTCGACACCATCATCAACCAAAAAGGCAAGGGCGTTATCTGTATTTACGTCGCCATTGGTCAGAAAGCATCGACAGTTGCTCAGGTGGTTGAGAAGCTGCGCAAAGCCGGAGCTCTCGAGTACACAATCGTCGTCGTCGCTGGTGCATCGGATCCTGCTCCATTGCAGTTCCTCGCTCCATACTCGGGCTGTACGATGGGTGAGTACTTCCGTGACAACGGCCAGCACGCCGTAATTTTCTATGATGACTTGACCAAACACGCACAAGCCTACCGCGAATTGTCGTTGCTTTTGCGTCGTCCTCCAGGTCGCGAAGCGTATCCCGGTGACGTGTTTTATCTCCACAGCCGTCTGCTCGAGCGCGCTTGTAAGCTGAACGACGAATTGGGTGCAGGTAGTTTGACTGCGTTCCCTATCATCGAAACTCAGGCAGGTGACGTGTCGGCCTACATTCCGACTAACGTGATTTCAATTACGGACGGACAAATCTATCTCGAAGCGGACTTGTTTAACTCGGGCTTGCGCCCTGCGGTGAACGCCGGTTTGTCGGTTTCGCGCGTGGGTGGTGCTGCACAGATTGGGGCAATGAAGCAGGTTGCTGGTAGCTTGCGCCTTGAGCTTGCGCAATACCGCGAATTGGCCGCTTTTGCTCAGTTTGGTTCGGATCTTGATGCCGTAACCAAGCGCCAGCTGAACCGCGGTCAACGTCTGATGGAATTGCTCAAGCAACCTCAGTACAACCCGATGCCAGTTGAAAAACAAATTCTTGTTATTTTTGCTGCCACCAGCGGTGCGATGGATGAAATCGACGTTCGTAGCGTTGGGAAGTTCGAAGCGCAAATGCTCGAATACTTCGAAAGAAATCATCGCGCAGAGCTCGACGAAATTGGCAATGGCAAGAAGATGAGCAACGAGCTTCAAGCCAAGATCAAAGCTGGCCTTGAGGCATTCGCCAAGAGGTTCGACGCAAATGCCGGCTAACCTAAAAGACTTACGCACGCGTATTAAAAGCGTGAAAAATACACAGCAGATCACGAAGGCAATGAAGCTCGTCTCTGCTGCTAAATTTGGGCGTGCGCAAAACAATGTTTTGCAAGCGCGTCCATACGCTCGCGCTCTCGAGAAGTTGGTGCTCAAGCTGGTCTCTGGTGGTCGCGATGCAGATTCTTCACACAATTTGCTCGTAACTAACGATAATCCTCGCGTATTATTGATGGTTATTTCTTCCGAGCGCGGTTTGTGCGGCGGCTACAACACCAACACGGTGAAAGCTACGTTGCGTGCTCTTGAGGAACTGGTTGCAGCCGGAAAAAAACCCGTTGTCATGTGCATTGGTAAAAAGGCGTTTCAAGTTTTGTCTCGTCGTCCACTTCCGGGCGGCGTGCAGGGACAAAAGCAAATTTCATTGCAGAAGTTTCTTGAGTCAGCGGCAGACGTTGTGCGCGAAAATGAAAATGGTGTTTTCCAATTGGGTATCACGTTCGACAAGCCTAACTTCGAATTCTCGCAGGCGCTTGCGACTGCAATTGAAGGTGTGTTCGGCACAGGCGAAGTTGGTGAAGTTCATGTTGTCTATAACCAATTTCAATCTGCAATGACGCAGATTCCTGTGTGCGAAAAGATGTTGCCTCTGTCTTCTGCCGACTCAGCTGAATCGGCAGCCGCCGAAAGCATCCTAGAGCCCTCATGGAGCGAGTTGGCTGAAGCTGTGATTCCGCGTTATCTGGC
>CAYWSV010000242.1:0-4021 GCA_964460155.1 uncultured Oligoflexia bacterium
GGAAACGTTTTTGGTGGTATTTT
Source organism: uncultured Oligoflexia bacterium (assembly GCA_964460155.1). Classification (GTDB taxonomy): domain Bacteria; phylum Bdellovibrionota_B; class Oligoflexia; order Silvanigrellales; family Silvanigrellaceae; genus RFOM01. The sequence goes on from CAYWSV010000242.1 coordinate 24, forward strand.
TGCAACTGGTTTACTCCCCACCCTGAACGGAAAACCCACCGAAACGTGTTGCGTCGACATGCTCGGATTTCGCTTTAACAACCGGGTTTTTGCGATGAATGGAACTTCGGTGACAAATTACAGCGTGTTAGCCAAAGTCCAAGAAAACCAAAATACATTCGGACAGAAATTCAACTCTACAGACAGCGTGCCTGCATATAAAGCTTCGCACAGTTACGTTTTTCATTCTAATGGAACAAACTTATATCGAACAGCCACAGACGTTTCTCCAGAGTTTGATACCAACAATTACGGACCTGTGGGTCCTTACTCGTACTTTTGGGCTCATCCGCCCATCTGGAGTCCTGAAAACCGTAGCTTGTTCTGGTACGGCGGCAAATACAGAAACCTTATCGCCGAAAGGTATCAAAGCGGTGGATTTATTTACAACGTTGACACTCAAACATGGAAAACCTTTGCTGCTCCAAACAGCGAGCCGACTTACACCGACCCTCAGAACGTTGTGCGCACTTATTCCCGATTCAGTCCCGTCTCATTTTTTCTGAACAATCGATTTTTCGTTCTTTTTGGGTATCGGGCAGAAAGCGGATTGCAATTCAGAAATGATGGTTTCTCGATTCCTTTTTTATCGGGTTCTGTTCAAACAGCAGAGCAAATTTTGTCATCAACAACCGAAGATTTTGATTTCGTGCAACGTGACACATCGACTTATGCAAACAAACGCTGGGACCCAAATCCGGAATGTATTGTCGGCAATTCTGTTTTTCTTTCCGGTGGCCGACGACAATCAACCAAAACGATTGGCGGCACACTTAAAGACTCCGCTCTTGTTGAGGATAAAGTCATATTCGATGCTTCAACATCAACAATGCGAAAAATCGCAACCGATCCTCTGGGCCTGCGTGCAGGAACATCGGTTGTGAGTCTTGGCAACCGATGCTTTCTTTGGGGTGGTTATTCAGCAGATGGTGCAAAGTTAAAAGATAATGAAGCGAATACCGTCGCAGACATCGTCAGTCGATTTGCTGTGCAAGGAACTGGGTTTATATTTTCTCCGGGGTCGGATGTATGGACATCTTTACCAACAACAGGTGCACCTTCAGCTCGCGCATTTATGCATAGCATTTGGACGGGAAAGGATGTCCTCCTTTGGGGAGGAACTGAATCAACAGCTCCTCGTTTGGATGCTCAGCTTCCAAAATACAAGGGCGTGTACCGTTTTACACCAGACGAAAATCGTTGGTCGTTCCTCTCTGTTAAGGAAAACGAACCCATCTTTAGTGGTTATGAACGTCCTGTCTGGACAGGATCGCGCATGCTGATTTGGAAGACACCTGACCTTGAATCAAGCTACGAATTCGACCCAGAGCGCAATGAATGGACGCGGCTCCCACTGCCTTATGGTTTTGGACACCGCTACAACAATTTTATTGATTCAAACGTTGTCTGGATGGGAGACCGATTATTTGTGATGCCCTATGGAGAAAAATTACTTGCGGTTATGGCGTTTTATGTTCCGCCGAATCTGTAAATAAACGGAGACTTTGAATGCTGATTCGAAGTTTGATGACATTCTTTCTGCTTGGTGGGGTTGTAATGGGCTGTGCGCCCGCTTCAACCTCATCGAGCAGCAGCTGTGCTCAAACAAAATCGATCATGCGTCCAGATGTTTTAAATAATCCGCTCACTCTCGACGTCCCCTCCGGATTATTACTCAGCACGCATCGCCGAATCGACGACAGCCCAAGACTTCCGCTCAGCAACGAGACCGACCTTAGCAAGTGCAACGTCTTCATGGAGTTGCTCAACAAAGAAACTGCCTCGATTCGACTGTGGACAGCTTCACATTGCATTCGCAGACTCACATTAACTTCATTGACTCTTGCTGTTCGCGATAAGCACTCTGCAACAGGTGGTTTTTTTACATGGAAGATTCAGCATGAATTGCTCAGTAAAGCCGAAAAAATGCAATCAACATATGACCGTCTCGGTGGTTATACAGACGCAAAAAACCGATTAGCTCGCGCGTGGGACCGCCGAAGAATGACTGTCTATGGAGAGAGTGCACTGCTGACTCCACGTGTTTCATGTGAGAATTTGCGTTGGAGCGATCAGGCCGACAACCGTCACTCATTGTGTTTCAGTGTCTTCGATCTGATGCACTTGGACATTACCCTCCCAGAAACTACATCAGCCAAATCAACAGCACTCATGAACGCACTATCTCTCGTTCGAAAAAACACCTCCACTGAATTTCGTCTTGCGGAAAAGCGAAACACATTCATGCGCCGCATAGACGTGACTTCCCAATCGGAGTGGATCATTCACATCGGAAATCTGGTGCGAACATGGATGAGCGGCTTCAGCATCTCGTCATTACCGATGTTTTCTGAAGAGGTCATTCACTTGGAGGATCTCAATCGGAATGTCTTTTCACTTCCGCACAAAGAAGAATCGAATTTTATGACTCCACAAACTGTAACCACTGAAGATGCCATTCCTCCAGCGGTGAATACGAACCTCCAATTGATTCATACAGGTACCTATTCCTCGCCACGGAAGACCATCAATGCCGTGAACGTAAGCTGTTATAGGCAACTCCGTCGCTACAATTCATCCACAGGCAAGGTCGAAATCGTTCCGCAGTTGGAGTTGAGACCTCACGAATTTTGCGCGGGCGGCGAGAAGCAACAAGCGGATCATTTCTGGAACCGAGACAGACCTTGGTCAGAGATGATGGCAGATATGACCTTGGGCGCAGCTCAAGACTATACTCAAGAGTTAAAGAATGTTTTGCTAGAAACGGCCGTTACCACAGAGCAGCTTAGCCGTCTGACAGTCGTCTCGCACTTTGAGGGAGAAGAAAATCTCGATATCGAAGCGCGTGAAACTGAAGATGTTTCGCCTTTTTTGCGCCACCTAATGATTCCTGTGCAAAGCTTAACGACGCAGCTCAAAGGTCTTTCGTCGTTCGAACAAACAGGAGCCCTTCTCTTCTCACTTCCCCGCTCCGAAGTTAAAGCACGCTTCCAAAAAGGCGACAGCGGGGCCATTCTATTACTTGATGGAGTTCCCGTTGCCACATTGTATTCGGTCGACGGCGAGGAGACCTCAGGGGGGGCATCGATACGCTCACTTCCCGAGCCCAATAGCGAAGAATTACCATCCGACGATGCGTCAAACACCGCGGCATCAGGACGCAAGGGGGCTGTAGGCTCTGGCGTTTGTTCTAAATAGGGAGTTTGTAAATTCAATTAATGCAATAAGATTATTGGCTCATGCACAACCAATAAGGGTTGAGCTGCAACACATCACTCTCGGCGGCACAGATTGCACTGAGAACATCGGCAGGCAATCCTTGGGGGTTTGCAGGACACGCACGCTTCGCATCAAGAGCTTCACCTGCTTTCAAATAATGACGCACAAATGGTCGCTTAGGTAAAAGTACACCACCGCCCATATCTCGATAGGCACCATTATGCGGAGTGAGCACACCATATTCATCGAAATTCGTACCCGACAACTTTGGCGACCTTCCGACCAAATACAAATATCCACACCCCTGCCATCCGCACTCGCGTCCCTTGGTGGGCGTCGAATTGACCGCGACATAGCAACTCTCTCGAATGAACGCTTTCATTTGCGTCGTGCAGAACGTGAGATCGCTTCCCGATAAATTGATTCTGTTGTCACAGCTGTTGCCTGAGGTCGAGTACGCCTGACTCCCCGAGACCGACCCCGCAAAAACCTGCCCAGTATCGATCACTGCAAGTGAAAGAACTGCGAAGCCTTGAATGAGCCATCTCATTTCGTCGAGCTTCATGTGTATCACCCCTTAGTCATCATGAGAGACAATCAACAAACACAACCCGTCTTTTAGCGTTTCTTATTATTGTTGTTATTATTGTTGTTTTGCTTCTTTTTCTTCTCTTCTTCGTCCTTCTTACGCTTGTCGTCTTCGGCCTTCTTGCGTTTAGGTTCTTCATCCTTCTTACGTT
>CAYWSV010000243.1:0-3992 GCA_964460155.1 uncultured Oligoflexia bacterium
TCTGGAGTTCAATTCTCTTTGGATGTTGAAACCAATCCTTTGAAGGTGCGCATTGCAGACATCAAAGCAAAACTCGCAGATCTGCGCGAAAAAGTACGCGCACAAGACACAGTCGTTATCTATACTCATTCGCATGGAATCCCTCCCGGACTGGGAATCGACTGGGGAGCAAGTGACAGATCGCTTATTTCATTCAAGTGGGATGAATATGCAGAGGCTATCGTTAACTTACCGGCAAAAAATGTGGTCATCCTGACCATGTCCTGCCATTCGGGTTACTTGGCCGAATCGATGAAGAAGATTGCCCACAAATGGCAAGGCACACGCAAAGCCAATGGCCGCAGCCTAATCGTTTTGACAGCCGTCTCAACAGAACAGCTCTCAAAACCGACCGATCAAAATCTCAAAACAGGAATTGGCAACCCATTTAACTATGCGGCGAGAACAGCACTCAAAGGCGCGGCAGATGGCGCTGTCGATGGTAAAAAAGACGGCAAAACAAGTTTCGACGAATTGGTGAAATACATCCTCAAGACAGCCAAGGAAAAAAGCAAAGACCAATACGCAGAACCACAGTTTGCAGGCGAGTATGTTGAGAACGCGAACGTCTTCTAAACAAAAATCCGAAACAGATGCTTCACCCGTTCAGCCTCACGCTCACGCTCAAGCATCAAACGATTGGAGTGCGGGCCGGCAGCAAAATCGCCCGCACGGGTGAAGCATCAAAACCCTCAAGCGGCAGTGGAAGCGCAATCAGGGTGTATTCTCCATCGGGAACACGGGACAAATCGAGTCCCTCGAGAACAGCCACATCATGCATAAGCAGAGCCTGATGACTTTCAAGCGCCTTGGAATCGTGCGGATCGACCGACGGAGTATCGATACCCACCGTCACAACCCCCCGCACAGCCAGAAACCCAATGAGCTCGGGACTCAGTGAAGAGAAATCGTCGCGCCAATGCTCGGGGTCCGGAAACGTATTCGTGCGAAAAAGCACACGCGGAGCAACCACCTGCATATTGCCCAGATGCTCGGGCAATATGCGCCCTGCATGATCTTGTTCAACTGTGATGACCTGACACAAACCCAAATACCGACGCAGATCGCGCTGAGAAATATCGGCACCATCCGCACTGTAATGGCTTGGTGCATCGGCGTGTGCACCCAAATGTACGGTTCCCTTCAGGGCAGAAAGCATCAGATGATGGCCCTCTTTAAAACTCAACAGGACCTCCTGACTCAGCGGCGTATCACCCGGAAAGACCGCCGTGCGGGGGGTGAGTTTTGGCGAAATATCATATAGAAGACCCTGCATAGGATTCTCCGCTGAAGTTGGATACGACCCCGAAGGAAAGGCCTTGCCGATGCTGTTTGATGTCTTTTTCTCGATTTGCCAGACACCCGTCGACGGCGTTCAGCCCTCTGAAAAACAGATGTTTGCCCATTTTTTCGATCAGGTCCAGCTGGCGGACGAATTGGGTTACGAAGTGGCATGGGTCGCCGAGAGTCATTTGTCGTGCGAGGTCCAAAAACACAATCCCGGGGCCGTGATTCCAAATTTTAAAGGCGAAATCGGACTTAACACAGACATTTTGCTGCTTGCACCGCATATTTTTGCACGCACCAGACGTATTGCTATTGGGGCAGCCATCAAAAGCCTACTGTGCAATGGCGGTCCCATCGCACATGCAGAGTCGGTTAAATCCTTTCTCACTCTTCATCAATTTTGCGAAGACGCAGACAGAAAGTTGCATCTTGGCGTTGCGGCTGGACGCTTCCCATTCTCAAGTGCTCCTTATGGAATTATGCCGCGTGATGCTGTTGAAAGAGCCGCATGGCCTGCATTGAAGGGAAAAATCTTTAACGAGGCGCTGGAAATATTTCTACGTTTTATGCGTGGCGACGTCTTTTCGTCGGCAGATGTTGGACCCACCCGTTTGACACGTTCCGACATGCGCAGTGACGAAGACTGGGACAAGGTTTTGCAGGCATTCGGAAAGACCGACGCAACCGAGATTCCCCTTCCCAACCGCTGGACTTTTGCACGCACGGGAGTTGTTCCCAAAGACGTGTCTTTAGAAAAACTTCAGCTCTACGTTGGCTCGCATGATCCCAAAATCCAAGACTTCGCCAACAGTATTTTACCTTGTGGCGTAATGAATTTGTCGATTACCCCGAGCGATGAAATTGAACGCACGCACACACGGATGCCCGCAACCTATAACCCAGCTGGTGGACCATGGACCCGTTCGCTCATGCCCCGCACGGTTCTTGTTTTTCTCGACGCTACACCGGGCCTGAATCCTGCGCAGCAAAGCGCACGTGCGCACGAAAAAGCACGCAAGGCCCTCAATACATATTGGCAGGCTTTGGAAGGGACCCTCGACCCCGAACGCATTGAGCGCGCGGTCGACAACGCAATCGTGGGCAATGCCATGGAATGTGCAGCGCAGCTGAAAGAACGCTTTCACCCCGACGACCGCTTACTGCTGTGGTTCGACTTCTTTAACCACAACAACGACGAAGTCCTCACCACTATGCGTGACTTCAAGCGCTTTGTTGTTCCCTTGGTCAACACCCAAACTGCGCAGGTTTAATTCATGACGACTCAAACACTTTTTCATCTTGGTGGACTCAACGCACTTGTCTGTGGTGCTTCTCAAGGAATTGGTCGTGCGACTGCAGAACTTTTTGCAAAGCAAGGTGCGCGAGTTATTCTTCTTGCACGCAATGCAGAAAAGCTTGAAGCCGTCCGAGCAAAGCTCCCCAACGCAGAGAAACCGCTTTGCGTCAGTGCTGACCTCACCCAACACGCCGATATTCAAAATGCGCTCAAGGTGATCAGCGAAAAAATAGGACCCGTGCATATTCTCGTTAATAATGCCGGTGGCCCTGCATCGGGCCCTCTGCTGAATGCTCAAAGCTCAGCATTTGAGAGCGCATTGACCACACACATTTTATCGCAACTCCAGTTGTGTCAGGCGCTTGTTCCGCAGATGAAAGCCGAGGGGTTCGGGCGAATCATCAACATCATCTCTACTTCGGTACGCGTTCCTATCAATGGATTGGGGGTATCGAACACAATCCGCGCGGCAGTTGCTGGATTTGCAAAAACACTTTCGAACGAATTGGCGCCACACGCAATTACTGTAAACAACGTTCTTCCTGGCTACACACTCACAGAACGCCTTTCCTCTTTGGCACAGGCAGCTGCAAATCGTGATGGACTTTTACAAGAGGCTGTCATGGACAACTGGCGCGCACAAATCCCAATGCGCCGCTTCGCACAACCCGAAGAGGTTGCCGCTGCTCTTGCTTTTCTTGCGAGCCGCGAGGCGGGATACATAACCGGAGTGAGTCTGCAGGTCGACGGTGGCCGAATTGGCTGCATTTGAAAATGAATTGCTCACGAAAAAAGGAACGCCAATGAACTTACACAAAAAGATTTTTGCCCTCGGCGTGTTGTTGATACCTAATTTCGGGTTCCCCAACTCCACTCCGAAGCGCCAGAGCGAACAGACATTGGGGTCCTTTTACTCATTATCTGCTGCAGACATTTCTGGAAAAATGATCCCATTTACGGAATACAAGGGTCGTGTGGTTATGATTGTAAACACGGCATCCCAGTGCGGCTACACATCACAGTATAAAGGATTGGAAGCTTTGTATCGGAAATACAAAGATAAAGGATTTGTAATCCTCGGTTTCCCTTCCAACGACTTTGGCGGCCAAGAACCTGGTAGCAATGCTGAAGTCAAGAAGTTCTGCGAGCTCCGATACAAAGTCACCTTTCCCATGTTCTCTAAAGTTAACGTAACAACTCAACCTGTGTCGCCCGTTTACGAATATTTGACAAATCGCAACCCAAACAAAGACACCCGAAAAACTCCAAGCTGGAATTTTTTTAAGTACGTTATAGATAAAAATGGAGTCGTAGTGAGTGCACTTGCGAGCGGTGTCGAGCCCGAATCTCCCGAGGTCGACAAACTCAT
>CAYWSV010000244.1:0-3934 GCA_964460155.1 uncultured Oligoflexia bacterium
GCGTCAGCATTAACTTGAAGGCTCTCCTCGAGCGTGGTACCGACCTGTATGAGATTATTCACCATACAGGTAAAACATCGCTCAGGGCGGCATGAGGCATAATAATAAATCACTGACATTATTTGTGTTTTTCAGTCTACTGCTTGCCTCTGGGGTGGTCGCCTCGGGGTGCAAGCAGTGGCTGCGTATAGGCTTCAGGGCTGAAGCTCCCGTCGACGACAGTCAGGGGGCCCAGCGCAAGGTGCGCAAGCGCCGCGCGACCACCACCACCGAAATGCGTGGTGTTTGGGTCAGCAACGTCGATTCCACGGTCATGGACTCTTTCGGAAACATGGAGTCACTCGCGGCTCGCATTTCCCAGCTCAACATGAACGCTCTGTATCCTGTTGTGTGGAACAAGGGCGAAACGTTCTACCCAAGTGATGTGATGGTGAAGTACGGCGGACAAAAGATTTCGCCGCGTTATGGCCTTGGCAATCTGAAGCGCGACCCCATGGCCGATTGGATTGCTCTGGGTAACCAATACGACCTCGATATTATTCCTTGGTTCGAATGGGGGGTGAAAGTCCCTGCTGATTCGCCTCTGGCGCGCAAGAATCCTGCTTGGCTCTCGCGCGACTTTTCCGGCAAGGTGACCTTCGATCAAGACGGTACATCAACTTCTTACTTGAACTTTATTCACCCCGATGTTCAACGTTTTTACGAAGAACTCGTTGTGGAATTTGTGACACGCTACGAGGTGCCTGCGATTCAGTTCGACGACCACCTTTCGCTCAAAAATATCTTTGGCTACGACGATTTCACACTCAATCTATACAAAAAAGAAACCGGCAAAACCGCCCGACCTGCGCCCGACGCACCCGAGTGGCTCGCATGGCGTGCTGGAAAGCTAACGCAGTTTGTTGGCCGCATCTCGAAAGCCATTAAGGCGGCTCGACCCGGTGTACGTTTCTCTGTGTCCCCCAATCCTCACCCCTGGTCCTATCAAAACTATGTGCAAGACTGGCCGGCGTGGGTTGATGCTGGTGTCGTAGACGAAGTGGTCGTTCAGGTTTACCGCGACAACATGTCCCGCTTTCAAGCTGAATTGAGCAGTCCCGTGCTGGACAGGGTCAAGAGCAAGGCAAGTTTGATTATTGGTGTTCTGGCAGGTCTGAAGCCTGAACCTATGCCAATTGACATGGTCCGCGCACAGACTGCCATGGTTCGTGATTTTGGCTACAATGGGGTGGTGTACTTCTTTCAGGAATCACTCCTGCAATTCACTGCCGGCGGAGAGACCATTGACACAAGGCTCAACGTTATTAAGCAACTTTTCCCGTCTCCGGCGCGCACGCCCTAATGCTCGCCTACGTTCCTCTGCGCTCGTTTTTATGAGCCTTCTCGCGTCTGTGTTTCACACTGGCTGCTATACCCTGACTCAGGGAATTGAGCAGGCCAAACTTATTTCCCGCCGAAAACCCGTGGATGAAGTTTTACGTGAAGGTCGCGAAAAGCCCGAACGACTTGAAAAACTCAAGCTTGTTCCGCATGTGTTACGTTATGCCGAAGAGCGCATCGGGTTGACTCCGGGATCAAGTTATCGAACTTACATTTCTCTGGACCGTCCCGCGCTCAGTTACGTTGTTCAGGCTGCTGAAAAACGTCAGCTGAAATTAAAAACGTGGTGGTTTCCGATTGTCGGCGCGCAGCCGTACTTAGGGTTCTTCGACAAACAAAAAGCCATCAATTTTCAAAAAGAGTTGGTTGAACAGGGCTACGATACGAGTGCGGGCGGCGTGCAGGCTTTTTCGCTGCTGGGTTATTTTCCAGATCCGATTTATTCAAGCATGATTGATGGCAATGACGCTGTGAATTTTGTGGAATTACTGTTTCACGAAACTCTGCATCGCACAATTTACGTTCCCGACGCTTACACATTTAACGAAAATCTTGCTGAATTTGTCGCTCAACACGCCACGCTTATGTTTTTGAAAGACAATCCATCCATGTTTGCCGATAAACCTCAGCCGGCTAACGATAATCCGCTTGAGGCGGGTACAAAATCTCCTGCAGGCACGACGCGCCTCACGCCCATTGAAACATATCTTCAGAAACACGAGCAAATGCAGCGGGGCCGCAAAGCATTTGGGGAATTTTTGAATATTGCGCGCAAGGAATTGTCGGATTTTTACAACCAGCCAGAAGTTCAGCAGCTCGAGCTTCAGGCTTTCCTCAAAGCACGCGAGGAAAAAGTTGCCGCCCTCGATGCGCGATTTCAGCGCGAATACGGAGATCGTATTGGCGGGACTCACTATGCAAAATTTTTTAAGCCCGAACGTTTCAATAACGCAACATTGTTGGGCGCCTCAGTTTACGAATCCCGCCAAGAACCCTTCGTGCGCGTGCTTGATAAAAGTGGAGCAGATTTGGCAAAATTTTTGCAAGCCATCAAAAAATGCGTCGCAGGGCTGAAAGGCTCCGAAAGCGGAATCTGGACGGCAGTGGAAACATGCGGAGGTTGAACAACGATGTCCACGGACGAATCTAAAGCAAGTCAGGATGCACCGAGCTCAGGCGCGCAACAACCGGGCCCTCGTCGTCCGTATCTTCCGTGGTGGAAGCGCAACTACATGGTCAATCGCGATCTTCAGTTGAAGTTCGCCGGCAGTGCATTAGCCATGGGGCTTGCTTGCACTTTCTCGTCGATCGGCATCTTGATGCTTTCCTTTTACAGCTTCGGCATCTGGCAGGGCCAGCGTCTGCCGATTCCGGTTCTTCTGGCTATTGGTTTTGCAATTCTAGTGAATCTTGTCGGTATTATGATGGCGAGTATTCTTTCGACCCAGAGAATTGTTGGGCCATTGTTTAATCTGCTCAAGCAATTTCAACGCGTCGCTCGTGGGGACTTCAAAGCTCACGCCAAATTCCGTACCAGCGACGAAATTCATTACGTTGCTCGTCGTTTTAATGAGATGCTTCAACGTCTTGATGAACGTGAGAGCGAAATATTCGTTTGCATCGAGCAGGCAGAAGCCGCACTCGAGAGCCGCGACGCGGATAAAGCGCAAGAAGCTCTGCGCCAAGCCCGCCATCTGCGGAGTCGCGGATTGGCATCGATGGAATGAAGTCACCCGGTCGCTTTGAAAATCTGCCTGGTGAAATTCGCACCCGACTTTTCGCAGGTGCGCGTGGGCGTCGGGTGGTTTTTCCCGAGGCAGCGGACGATCGAATTCAGCAAGCAGCTGCGCTTTTGAGTTCTTCTGCAGGCGTTCAATGTGAACTCATTTCAGCTGAAGTCAGTGCGAAGTTTAATTCACAAACAGAATCAGTCATCGCCCAACAAGCTCAGGCTCGCGGTAAAGCTGTGCCTTCAGATATTTCGGTTCTTGCCTGCGATCCGTTTTTTACTGCTGGAGCAATGCTCCAACTTGGACATGCTGATGCAGCGGTGGGTGGTGCAGTGGCGACCACAGCCCACGTTATTCGTGCTGCGTTGTCGACTGTGGGTGTTGATCCTCAGGCGCCCCTGATTACATCCTGTTTTTTATTCAAATTACGCTCACCGACAGACGGTGGTGAGGATGTTGTTTTGTATGCTGATGCGGGTGTGGTTCCTCAACCGAGCGAGGTTCAGTTGCCCAAAATAGCGTCCCTTGCCGCACAGGCATTTGCACGTTGGACTGCGCGTGAGCCGCGGGTGGGGTTCCTTAGTTTTTCAACCTCGGGCAGCGCCGAGCATCCCGATGTCATCAAGGTGCGCAATGCGGCGACAGCCTTCGCTCACATGCATCCGGAAATTATCAGCGAGGGCGAGCTCCAGTTTGATGCTGCTGTGGTCCCTCAGGTTGCTCTGAGAAAGAATCCGTCGTCGCGGCTGGCAGGGCGAACCAACGTGTTTGTTTTTCCCGATCTCGATGCAGGCAACATTGCCTACAAGATCACTCAGCGACTG
>CAYWSV010000245.1:0-3900 GCA_964460155.1 uncultured Oligoflexia bacterium
GGATAAATATTCTATGTACCAGCATCTCATGGACTACTCGGCGGAAACCATGCAGGATGATCTCTATGAACTCTCCGCAGATGGATGGAAAGCCGGAAATGTGTGGGCATAATCCAGTTCTGTGTGATGTACTTGCATCGCTCAAGGAGCTCGAGTGAGCGCTCATTGCGTCGCACAATTGCGTTTCCGTGGGTGATCGGAAAAGCCACGACAAGCGTGCTGTCGTGACTTGCGTCCTTTTCAATGAATTTATGTGAACCTGCTTCGCCCTCCTCGCAGATCGAGAGCAGATAACGGGCCAATTCAGAATCTCTCTCGATGCGCACACGTCGCAAGTAAAATTCATCATGTGCGGCATGAATTCCTGAGGTTACACCCAGCTCAGCAGATTCTGTTCCCGAAGGCTTTATTGTTCCTATGCGTGCCGCGACCGGCATACCCAGTAGCGCTGAAAAATGCGCATCCGTCTCGAGTGCGACTGTAGCGCCTCGAGACAGAAGAGACTGATCTGAAACCAGTGGCCACGCAAGCGCCAATCCCGTGAAACTCACACCTAAAAGGGCTTCTTGTTCGCAGTCGGTCTGCCATTGGCGCGAAATGTAGTGAAACGAGGTGTAGTTCTTTTGCAGCACTCCGATGAACGTTGCCGCCCGAACAGCCAACAAAAATTCCTGACGGTTTCTACACGCAGCAACATTGACTGATGTGAGATTACAAAACGCTTTGAGTGCGACTTCATGGCAGGGATTGTAAAACCAGTGTGGGTCATTCATTAGACTGATGCCCGGTTCACCGCTCTGACTCGCGAAGCAAGCCGATATAATATTTCTGAGTTTGTCTTCGAAGAATGGGTCAGATCGCAGCAGGCGCGCGCTGATGTTTGCACGAGCACGCCACGGGTGTGTCTCCCACCATCGTCCAGATTTAAAGTTCAACATCGGCTGGCTGTCTGCGTCAAAGAGACAAATCAGAGCGGCACGCCGCACTCCACCCACAACAACGACCTCGGCGAGCATGCACATGATGTCTGCGCATTCCAAGTCGGTGAGCCTTCGACCAATGGCTTGGGTCAACACACCGCGGATACGCTCATGCGCTTGCCGGAGAGGTTCAGGACCGCTTGCCGTTCCTCCCGTGGACAGCGGTGCTCCGCGTGCACGGATGAGTCCGTAGTTAAAAGTGACCTGCGGATTAGAAATTAGGGTGCGAATGCTGTCGGCCCATGACTCTTTGCGGTCATCAATCATGAAGTGTTCTTCGTGACCCGCAGCCACGGGGGGCAATTGATTGATAAATTCCTTTTCAACCGAAAAGCCCTGCCCCGTGCCGCACATTAGGATGTACAGAAAGTCAGAAAATTTTTGGATGCCGTCGATAGCTTGTCCCGCGCAGTTGAACATCCTCACGTTTTCCCGACGAATCGGTTCTCCGCCAAATTGGAAGGAGCGCATGCTTGGCCGCACATGACCCGAATAGACCCAGCTGAAGGCTGAATGAATCTCATCCGCAAGTTGAGGAAACCTGTCGAGATGCATTTGTTCAACGCGTGCAATGGTTTCATGGCGGGTTTCTTTGCGCCCTGAGCTGAGGTTAAGAGGATACGTGCGGTAGAAGACAAGTTCAGACAATAATCTCCGACCTAAATCCATGATCTCTTCTTTCTTTCTAGGGTGAAATCCCCGACACTTTCCTCAAGTTCTCTGCCGATCCGCGACGCGCGAAGTGGACCGAACTGGCCTGAGGACCTTTTGCCCCCAGTTCTTCGTTGAATCGCAATTCGTCACCCACTTTCAGCGTGTCGAAATTTCCATCCACAACGCTATTTCTGTGAAAGTAAATTTCGCGCCCGTCGGCCGTTCCGAGAATACCGTAATCATCATATGGAAAGAGCTCGCGAATCACACCTGTCGGAAGTCTGTCGGGGATATGATAGTCCACTCGCAATTTCTCTTTGTGCTTTTGTAGTTGTCTTTTAATTGCTGCGAATGCGTCGCGAAGGGCAACATCAACCTGCTCGTGTGCAATGTTGACGCTCACGTCGCGGCTGGCGACCAATTCTCCGCGCGGCGCGGACAGATCGATTCTCACGTGAAAGAGGTTTCCTCTTATTTTATGCTTATGAGGCGCCTCGATTATGACCCGGCACGCTGAAATATGGGTGAAAATGTTTTCAAGCTTTTTGACACGCTTGGTGATGAGAGCTTCCAGTCGGGGTGAGGTTTCCATGTCTCGAAATGAAATCTCTGTATAGATTGTCATCGATGTCTCCTCCTGACGTGCAGCGCAATGGAACAACATCCTGCATTTTCTTTCACATCAAGAAGCTAAAGCGTCCCGAGTTCTCGCGCGAGATACAAATGGGTTCATTTCAGTAAGGATTTGTGTGGGCGTTTTTACTTGTCGACCTCTTCGCTTATTGTTCGGTACAGGACGTCGAAGTTCATCGCTTTCATCCGAGGTGCGCGATGGCTCAATCACTTTTTCCACGCCGTTTGCCGCTACTTCCTATTCGTAACGCAGTCTTGTTTCCTCATTTGATAGTTCCGACATCGGTCAGTCGGCCGACATCTATTGCTGCAGTTGAGGCGGCTCTGGCGACCGAGGAGAAATGGATCATTGCTCTGACTCAGCGTGATTCAAGTTCAAGCGATCCAATTGGTCTTGACCTTTTCGAGTATGGCACTCTGGCACACGTACGACGGTTTATTCGTCTGGATTCATCGCTCGAAATAAATCTACAGGGATTGTTTAGGGTGAGAGTGTCCAATGTTCAAAACAACGGGCGTTTTCTTGAGGGAGAGGTGGTCGAGGCGCCTGTGTTGCGTACCTCCACACCTGAAGTAGATGCCTTGCAGAGATCTATTGTCGATCTGACCGAGCGTGTTCAGGAACTGACTGAATTAAAGGGCGCAGGAAATCTTGTTCGCCTTGTTCAGCAAATTCAGGATCCTCTTGGTCAAATTTACTTGCTGGCTTCGCTGTTGAGTTTAGATGTTCATAAAGAGCAGGCCTTGCTTGAGGCTTCAACACAAGATGAACTTTATAAGCGCATGGTCGAGTTTTTGGGCTATGAAGTTGAGGTTTTAAATCTCAGGGAGAAGATCAGTTCTCAGGCTGCCAGTGCAATGTCTCGAGAGCAGCGTGAGTATCTTTTGCGTCAGCAAATGCGAGCAATTCAGCAGGAATTGGGCTCACATGATTCGGCGCAAGCCGAGCTCCAACAGCTCAAAGAAAAAATTGTCGCAGCAACTCCTCCCCCCGAAGTGCTCAAAGAATCGCTCACTGAGCTCGAGCGGCTCGAACAGTTGAACATCGCTGCACCAGATTATCAGGTTTTACGGACTCATCTTGAGCTGATTTCAGAATTGCCATGGAGTGTTTTTACCGAAGACAATCTCGACCTCGAACGTGCCAAGTCGGTGCTCGACCAAGATCATTATGGTCTCGCCGAGGTCAAGGGGCGCATTCTCGAGCAGCTTGTTGTCATGAAGCGCAATCGAACAGCACGAGATCCAATACTGTGTTTTGTGGGTCCTCCGGGAGTTGGAAAGACGTCCTTGGGGGCTTCAATTGCTCGTGCACTGGGCCGTCGGTTTGAGCGTATGAGTTTGGGTGGGCTGCATGATGAGGCAGAGCTGCGTGGTCACCGAAGAACCTATATTGGCGCAATGCCGGGTCGGATTATTCAGGCCATTCGGCGCGCAGGTGCAAGAAATCCTCTGCTCATGCTCGACGAGGTCGACAAGCTTGGTCGAGATTTTCGTGGAGATCCTGCGGCTGCGTTGCTTGAGATTCTCGACCCCGCACAGAACAATTCATTTCATGACAATTATCTTGATGTTCCGTTTGATTTATCGAAAGTTTTTTTCATCGTTACAGCAAATACTTCGGATGCAATTC
>CAYWSV010000246.1:0-3890 GCA_964460155.1 uncultured Oligoflexia bacterium
GACTCGTGGGTGAGGCTCAGAATGATGCAGAAACGCCGCAAAATCGGACCACAACTCTATTTTCTAATGATGATTTTCATTTTTGGACTGCTGAGTTCGAAACCAGCTACAGCTGATGGTTTATCGTTGACAGGTGGTCTTGGTCTCGCAATTCAGAGTGACGGAAACTACTCCCCACTGGCAGACGTGAGTCTGACAGCCCAAAGCTGGAAATTCAACGCCAACATTTCTGGATATTCTGAATCAAAAACACAGGTCGCTCATATCCTCAGCGGACTCCTGTATCAAATTCCAATAACGCAGAATAATCGTCTGACAACCGAATTTGGCATCGGAGTATTGCTTGCGCAGACAAAGGTGGGTTCGACCAGTGAAAGAATGGTCAGCCTAAATGTGCCTCTAGGACTGAACTGGTCAATCATACGAACAACGGGCTTCACGCTTGATGCGAACTGGAAATCGTGGATCTTCTCCATCCCTTCATACATTCCACCAGCAGCTCTGCTCTCTCACGATCGATTCACCACACTCGCACTTTCTGCGGGAGTCTCATTATGAATTTAAAGAACTCTCCGATTGCACTCATGACCCTTTTTTGCACATTTTTTGGTGCTGCACCCGCGCGAGCCGGAGGTCACAAAATCTCCGTTGGCGCAGCTGCGGCAAAAGGCGGTTCGAATCCAATTTCGTTTTCAGATTCCAGTGAGTTTTCGTATACGTACATAAACTCCAGCAAAGACCGCGAATTCATCGTCGGACTCGTTCCGGGCATAGGATACGCAGCTCGATTTATGCCACACAAGGACGTCGCTATCTCATTGGGTGGAGTCCTTACCGTCGGCCCGTGGACATTTGCTGGACTCTACAGTGGATTTGGCTGGGAATTTTGGTGCCCTACCGGTGGATTTTGTCTGAACCTCGAATACCGCACTTCGACAGCTCTCTACTCAATGAAAAAGAAGATCTCAGGAGCAAGCTCGGTCAGCTTAGGAGGCACCCTATGGACAAACTAATCGCTCTTTGCCTCTTCTTACAGGCTTTCTTACCACTGAACGCAAATGCTTACGTTTTTGAACGGGACCTCAGCACGGGGCAGCCGGTTCGTCAGAATGTGACCGCTGAAAATCCTAAGGTCTATTTTCGAATCAGTGGCTCCGCACCTGCATTCAAAAACAAAGAGAAGTTCCTTGATGGAAAATATGCAAATCTCGACGACAGCAATTTCTTAAAAGCAGTTGTCATGGAATCTATGCAGCGATGGACAGACGTCGAGGATGCGTTCGTAGAGCCTGTACTTGCTGCACAAGAAGGGCCGGGACCAAATTCCGAGGACAACATAAACAACATTGCCATTGGCAGTGGATCTTGGAGTGATGCTGGCTCAGCTCTTCCAACAACTGGCAAGACTGACTCCGACAGCCAGTTCATTGTTGATTGCGATATCACTCTGGATGCGGACACCGACTCTGAAAGATTTTCACTCACGGTTTTGCATGAACTTGGACACTGTCTGGGACTTCTCCATCCGCATTATTCAACCAAAGCCGTAATGAGTTATTCACATGCGAGCACAAAATTTGAGCTCGCTCTCGATGATAAAGCCGGACTAACCGTACTTTATCCGGTGAGTTACGAGAAACGGCAAAACCTAATTCCCGTGTGCGGAAGTCTTGCTGCTCGAGTTCAGACCAAAGAAAATAGACTTTCAACAGCACTTCTTCTTGGTCTGCCGGTTCCACTCGTCCTGAGCTTTCTCCTCAGACGCCGCAGAAAAACTTTTAAACTGAGACGGTGAATCTTAGGCAACTTGTTTATCGGCAACAACGCCGGGCGACCACTTTAAAGTTACGATTGTAACGTCGTCCGCTGGTGGGTGATCCTTCCATATGTCTGTTGCATACTTTACGCATGCATCAAGACGGTCATTCAAAGGCCCTTCATGCGGAATCGCTTTCAACATACGCTTCTTGTTGATACGGCTCGCATCAGGTCCTTCATTTTCGAGCAATCCATCTGTATAAATGAAAACCATTTCACCTTCGGTCATCGTAAACTTCGCAGACTTGTATTTTGTCGCCGGATCGTTGCCCAAAAGATTTCCTGCATTGGTAATACTCCCAGGCTCCTTTCCGGGCGCAAGCTTAAATGGATGAGGATGTCCAGCATTGACGACGTAATAATCACCAGTGTTTAAATCAATACATGCAAAGAACATTGTCATGTATTTGAGTCCGCGGCTCGAGCGATAGAGAACATGGTTAACCACACTCGCCAAGTCTTCAACGGCAGCGGCAGGGTCCTCAAATCTTTCCGCTTCACATTCATTCCAAAGATCAATCGCGCCTGCAGCAACACCAGTGATAATGGAGGCAGCGAAATCGTGACCCGTAACGTCTCCCACGGCAACAAACAGACGGTTCCATTTTTTGCAATGATGATATCCGTACCAATCTCCACCCGTTCTGCCCGCACTGTGGTAATAAACTGCAATTTCAATATTGTTGAACGAATGCTCGCTGGGTAAAAGAGCAATCTGCTGAGCCTGCGCGGCAACAAGTTCAGAGTCCATTTTTGCTTTTTCTTTAACGTCGTGGACATAGTCGATATTCTTGAGAGCGACGAGCAAAGACGCCGAAAGCGACGTAACAAATTTGATAAGATGATTTCGGTCGCCGAGCTCAAAATCACCTTTTGAGAATTTCCTAATCACCATCGCACCAAATGATTCGTCTGACTGAATAGGAATTGTCATGGTCGTTGCGGGTGTCGACGGGCCATATTCAGCAGATAAGTTTCCCGCACTGTAGACACCGGGAAGTGAGGTTATTTTTCCATCATCAATCTTTTCAACTGAATTGGAGTTTCCTGAACCGACGACTTCAAACAACTCGGCTGCACCCTCAGGATCACGAACGACGTAGGTGAAATGGAGGGCAACCTCGTCTTCTGAATCTTCAGTAACATGACCTACATTTGTGAAAACGAAATCCATACTATATGCAGTATTTTTTAAATTTATTTCCTTCGCAATTGTGTCCGCAACGAGAAGTATCAATGCCTTGTAAGTACGAGCTTCAGCGAGGAGTTGGGTGCAATCAAGTACCCGCTTAAGTTGCTCTCGTGCCATTTGCTCTGCAAGGGCTGTGCGTTTGGCTGTCCTGAAGAGATTTGCAAAGAACTGCCCCTGCATTGTTGCCAGTGCAAGATAGAAAGCGAGCACTCCCAGAGGCAAAACGCGAATACCAGAATGAATCCAGCGCATCTCGCTTGCCAGCTCCCAGAGACCAGCCACGAACATCATCGATAAACCAATATGAAATGTGCGCGAGTATTCATGTTTGCGCAAAGCGAAGACGGAATAAACAAGAAGCGAGCCAAAGGTTGGAACAGCAATGACGTAGAAATAAGGAAGAAAAGTTAGCACACCGAGCGGAAGAAAAGGAGCCGACACAACAGACACAGCAAAGAAAATTAAGTTTGCTAGACTGAGCCGGCGGAGCCAGCGAGGACTAGACAAAGCGAAAATATTATCGAAGAATCCAATCAGAAAAATGGGTGATGCGTACAACCCAGAAAGTCCAATTGTGCCAATCCAAACTGGATTTAATCCTAAAACCATTCGTGACTGCATGGTTGCTGTCACATAGAGAAGACCGCAAAACGAAAACATAGCCAAGTGCAAGTAGGTTTTGACCGAACGGTACAGTCCAAACAGAATGAGACCGGCAACTGCCAGCATTCCGAGGGTACAAATCACAAAAACTTTGGTCCCGTCTTGCTTGAGCATCTTCAGCACAAAATCAGCCCACTGTCCTACCTGCACAGCACCAACTGGGCCAATGCGGGTCCCGTTGGAATCAGCCTTAATCAGATAAACACGTTCACCACTT
>CAYWSV010000247.1:0-3804 GCA_964460155.1 uncultured Oligoflexia bacterium
GACAGCCAAAGCGGAGCTTCAAACGACACAGCAACGAAATATCCCGCAACCAATCCCGGGAAGACCAAATGAGCGAGCGTATCTCCCACATAAGCGCGCTGCTTTAGGACGATTGTTGGACTCAAAAATCCACAAAGTCCGCCCACAAGAATTGTACACAAGAGCGCCATGCGAGCGAATCCGGCCTCAAAGAACGCCGATAACGCACTCCAATCAATCAGTGAGTTTTGCAACATGTATCTTCCTTGGGTTCGAAGCGGATCGAGCAGATTTCCTGATTGTGCGAACGCTCGAAAATAAATTTAGCCGACAAGAATTTTTCGTAGGCTTCAAAATGATGATCAACCATGACCACACAAATATTTTGTTTGTGCGCCAACACATGCAGCGTGTTCATCAGTTTTTCCTGACAACATTGATCAAGATTGGCGAGCGGTTCATCCAGAAAAATCATTTTAGGTTTAGAGAGAATTGCCCGTGCGACCAAAGCACGTGTTTTTTGACCGCCGCTCAAAAGATGGAATGATTTAGACGCATCAGCACTCAACTCCCATTGCACTAAAGCTTCCCGGACCAGTTGAAGCGCCTCCCCCTTCTTGGGAGGATTGGGACCGAAGCCCTGCATTACAAAATCGGCGACACTGATCTGAAAATAACGATTCACTTTGTGAGTTTGCGGCACATAGGTCAGTTGACCTTGCTGCGAAAGAACCGGCTGTCCGTTCAAGCTCACTGTACCGGACTGAGGATTGAGAAGACCAAGCCACGTTTTAAGGAGTGTCGATTTTCCTGAGCCATTGGGCCCAACCACCGCGTAAATGCCGCCGTCTTCAACCACTCCAGAAAACGGCCTGTTGAGTGCCTCGCGTCCGCTATAGCCCACAACGAGGTTGTCCCAGGTTAAACTCATGATTCCCAACAATCTTAAGGTTTCAAACCTGCGACGACAATTTCGGCGTTGGCCATCCACAGACCTGTGATGGTTCCGGCAGGTTTATCGGGAGCAGATAACCCATCCGCAAAAAGTTCACCACCCACCCGCACGCCGGCCTCGGCAGCAACCTTCTTCACCGTGTCCGTGGACGCCGATGTATCAATGAAAACAGCTCTCGCACCCTGCTTCCGAATGGACTCAATCGCGCGGCGCAAGCGACCTGGGGTCACGGTTGCCTCGGTCGATACGCCGGAAATACTGACCACCTTCAAGCCAAAGGCCTCCGCAAAATAACCAAACGCATCATGATTGGTAGCTAAAACACGCTTATCGGAGGGAATCGTCGAAATTTTTGAGTGAATTTCGCTCTCAACAGTCTTGGTTTTTTGAACAAAGTTTCGCATGCAGGTGTCCCATGCGGAGCGCTTGGATGGCACCCGTTGAACGAGAAAATTATACAGATTGAGTGCGGTTTCTCGTGTCAGCCGAGGCGAATGCCAAATATGAGGATCAAAGGAACTCACCCCCTTAACGTTCATATGGGCGTGCCCCTCGCTTTTGTGGTCCGAATGAGCGTCTTCATCCTCGATTTTGCGCAGATTTAATCCCTTGGTTGCAGCAAAAATCTTGTTTGGCGCACTGAGTGATTTTTCGTTCCACGACTCAAAGCCTTCGCCAATGATGAGTCGCACGTCTGCCTTGGTCCACAACAATCGACCTCGTGGAGTGAGCTGATAACTGTGAGGGTCAGTGCCTGCTGCAACCAACGCAGGCATCAACTCGACCCCCTGACCATCGCAGGTCACCTCGCGCGCAAGTTCGCGCAGCCAAGGAACGCTGGAAGCAATTTGCAACGGGCCCGCAAAACCAATTGAAGGTAGCAGAGCGACAAACAGCGGAATGACGAACCTTACGGCCAGACCATCTGCGAGCGAGTTACGATACGCCTTGAGCGCTGGAATCAGGCCAATTAGCAATGACGCAACCAGAATTGTGCCAACGAATCCCCACTCCAAAAGGCTCAACGGCTGAATGGGGATCAGCAATCCAAATTGATTTTCAATGATGGGTTGAAGAACAAACAGTGCCGTATACGTGAGACCAATACCCAAGGTCACACCCAACAACGTGAGTAAAACCGCCTCGGCAACCAAAAGCCCCACAATCTTTCTCAGACCAGCGCCAACACTTCTCAGAATCGCCATCTCTCGGCGCCGCTCTTGCAACGATGTATAAATCGCAATCAGCATCGCCAATAGACCAACAATCAAAACGCTCCACGAAACGAGTCTAAGACCGTCTTCCGCATAAGAAACAACCGACCACAATTCGCTGAGTGCCACTCCCGGAATAATCGCCATCAGCGGCTCATCCGCATAGGTGTTAATTTCTCTTTGCAGACCAAGAGTCTCAAACCGGTTTTTGGTACGCACAAGGAATGCGGTAATTTGACCAACCTTTATTTCTTCTTTCTTCAAGCTTGACGCTGGAATCTCCTCGCCCTTGCGCGGAGGAGCGCCGTCTTTCCAATCCATATGAATGGCTTCCAGACCCTCAAGTGTGATGTACAACGATCTGTCGATGGGTGTTCCGGTTTTTTCAAGAATTCCGACGACGGTGAATGGTTTGTCATCATGATTCATAAAGCCAACACCGTCGGTCACCCCGTGAGTGACAGCAACCATTTGACCCATTGCATAGCCGAGTTTTTCAGCGACTTCAGCGCCCAGTGCGACATCAAAGATACCCGCTGGCGGCATACCTTGTGCAAATGCAACACGCTTGTCTTGTCGGAATCGGTAATGCTCGTAAAATTTTTCAGTGGTACCAACCACGCGAAAACCACGATGACTGTCGCCTAATGAGTATGGAATAGTCCATTGCACGGCTGGATGTTTGCTGAATTTTTCGAACGTCTCGTGAGAAATATTTCCTGTCGCACTTCCCATTCGAAACACGGTGTAAAGCAGCAACTGAATCGTTCCACCTTTGGCACCAACAATCAGGTCGGTTTGAGAAATTGTGCTGGAAAAGCTTTCTCGTGCTCCCATGCGAATGCGCTCGATACCCAAGAGCAGCGTCACACTGAGAGCAACCGAAGCCACAGTCAGCAGAGTTGTGACCTTTCTGTTCCACAGGCTCTTCCAAAGAATTTTGAGAAGAGTCATCCTTATTTTCCTTTCATCACAGTGTTGATTTCTGAAAGCGCAACAGAGCGGTCAAACAACGGCATAAGTGATTTGTCATGGCTGACAAACAGCACACTCGACTTTTGACTGCGGGCCTGTGCAAACAGTGTTTTGATGAATGCTTCGCGTAAGTCAGAATCCAAGGCTGACGTGGGTTCATCGGCAACGATGAGCTCGGGTGCGCCGATAAGTGCGCGAGCGGCAGCCACTCGTTGCTGCTGTCCAACACTCAACTCATCTGCGCGCCTTTCCAGAAGATGAGAAATTCCCAATCCTTCAGCCAGCTGAGCTGCACCACGTTTTGCCTGCTCGACGCCGCCCAAACGCTCTGCTTTTTCGCGGCTCATTTGCAGAGGAAGCAAAATATTTTCAAGCACAGTCATGAACGGCAGAAGATTAAAAACCTGAAAGATATATCCCATGCGCGCGGCACGCAGAGCATCGCGACGAGCCGGCGACAGCCCCCCGACCGAGTGCCCAAGGACAGTCAGCTCCCCGTTTTGTAGTGGAAGAATACCAGTCACAAGGCTCAGCAAAGTGGTTTTGCCGCTGCCGCTGGGTCCGTGTAAAAAAAGCATTTCGCCCCGAGCAACGCTAAACTCGGGGATATCAAGAACGGCAGATCCGCCCTGATAGGCATATCGAAGATTCTTAATCTCAAGAACGGTGTTCGGCGAATTC
>CAYWSV010000248.1:0-3790 GCA_964460155.1 uncultured Oligoflexia bacterium
TCCTGCGCGGCCATCCGCCGGACCAGGCTCCGAAGTATCGCGCTGTGCTCGAGACCATGAAACTGGGGCTCCATATGGGTGGCGCAGGTCGATTGCTTACCTTTTGTGCGACCTGCAATCGTCGCCGCTCGATGCGTTCATTACAAATCCGCGTATTTTCGCATCATGTACTTTTGTTGGACAAGCGATAACACAGTATTCGTTATAATATAGAGAACCAGACCCGATGGATAGGTCAACATAAAGACAGCAAATATAAGTGGAAGGAATTGCATGATTTTTTGTTGTGCCGGATCCATCGATGCTGGTGCGGGTGTCAGTTTCTGTTGAATGTACATGAGCACAGCCATCAGAACGGGCGTGATGTAGAGCGGGTCACGTGCTGTGAGGTC
This sequence comes from uncultured Oligoflexia bacterium, assembly GCA_964460155.1. GTDB lineage: Bacteria > Bdellovibrionota_B > Oligoflexia > Silvanigrellales > Silvanigrellaceae > RFOM01. The sequence continues at coordinate 393 of CAYWSV010000248.1, forward strand.
GGTCAGCCACAAACCGAACGGTGCGTGTCTCAATTCGAATGTGTGCATCAGGACCGCGTTGAGACCAAAAAAGATCGGTAGCTGAGGCAGAATTGGAAGGCAACCGCTCATCGGATTGACTCCCCGTTGTGCCATCATGGACATCATTTCGCGTTGTTGAGCCTGTTTATCGTCTTTAAATTTTTCTTTGAGCGCGTTGAGTTCAGGCTGCAAGGCTTGCATTTTCTTGCCAGCGACAAATGCCTTTTCCGTGAGCGGATAAAGAACGATTTTCAGGACCACGGTCAGCAGGATAATTGCAATGCCCCAGTTCTTAGTGAGTGTTTCGAACCACTTGAGAACGTAGAAAAGAGGCCATGCGACGACGCTGAAAAACCCAAAATCGATGTTTTTTGAAAGATTCTTCGAGTTGAACGCTGCATTCAAGGCCGATTTAGATTTGGGACCGGCAAAGAAATCAAAATTAATCGTTTTGGTGCCGCCGGCAGGCAAATCGTTTACGGCTGTAGAAATCCAGAATTCGTAGAGCGTCCGATCAGGAAGAGATGTTCTATTCAGAGCGGAGTTAAAACCAGTTCTGAGAACACGCACGTCAAAGACTTCTTGACCTTTGGGAAGAAGTGCCAAGACAAAGTATAGAGAATTTGCACCGACCCATTCAGGCTTAACAGAGAGGCTTTCGCTCAAAACCTCCCGCGTGGGTGCGGACTCGAACGGAAGAGTGACACGTGTGAGTTTATCGCCAATTAAGTAAACTGCTTCGCGGTATTCAAGGCTCAGGTTTCCAAACAGACTACCCGCATCTTTAAGTTCAGAGACGGCACCCAAATCAATGGATACACTTCCACTCCACGGCGTGTTTCCATTGTTTTTAACGGTCAGGCTCAATTCGCCTGTGTAGGGCTCTCTCAACTGAATGAGCTTGTTCACTTCCAGATTTTGAGTTTTCTGGATGATATTGACGTTACCGGTTCCATTGACCACGGTTTCGGCTGGTTGGGTTCGCAAATCCTCTTCTACGACTTTCACTCCCAAGGCCCGACATGGAAAATGCCCGCCCGTGACATGAGCATTCTCTTCGCCGTTAAGTTTTTCCTTGAATCCCTTGAGTTGAATGTCCTCGATACATCCCCCTTGTTGTGAGAGACGAATCAACACGTCATCTCGCTCCAAGACGGCTCCCGATGCTGGTTGCAAAGTGGGCTGCCCAAGCGCTCCACCGGATATGGCAAACGTGATCGTCGCCACTGCAGCTATCAAGAGTGATTTGTATTGAGTTCTTGAGGTTTCATTTTTATTTTTTAGGGTCACGCTAGAGATACCTAAGCCTTGTGGTTGGTTTAACATCAGGGATTTATCTTTCTGGCGGGAGGTCTACTCCTCCGGGGTGCCAGGGGTGGCATTTGCAGAGCCGACGTCCGGCGAGCCATGTGCCCCTCAAAATCCCATGGAACGCGATACATTCTGAAGCATATTCGGAACATGAAGGATAAAACCTGCATCGCGGCCCGAGCGCTGGAGAGATACACCGTTGATAGATGCGGATCAAGGCGATGGCCAGCGAGCTTGGGAGTCTACTCAGAACTCTTGGGTGCAGAAACATGCTTATCTCCATGTGAATGTTTCAACGACAAGAGAACTTTTTGAAGCGATGAGTTTAAATTCTGGATCAATTGAGGAAATTCAAGGGTCAGACAATCCTTGCTGCAAACAAAAAGCAGTCTCACACGGGTCAGGCCTTGTTCCGTGGTGATTTGTTCCAATCGATTCGCGTCGAGGTCCCGAAGTGCGGCTCTGATACGTCTTTTCGCGCAGTTCCGATGAACGGCTCTTTTCGAAACCTGCTTTTTCGATGCAATTACGCCAATTTCGATAATGGTGGCGCTCGAGGGGGACTGCGAGCGCTCTGCGTCGAGACACAGACAAAGGATGCTCCCAGAACGAGCTCTTGCCAGTGCATCCTTGCGTTGTCCTCTCGGCCCCTGCTGCTCGAGCCTGCGAAGGCTGATTGTTCCAGTCAATTGTTGTCTGGGCTGTTTGTTCAATATCTGCCGCCTTACTCCGGACCGTTGACGCTGACTCAAAGGACACGCTTCCGCTTCCGAAAGGAACCTTAGAGTTGTGGGGTATCACGATGAAACTTGACTGTGTCAATGCCCGCGATGTGACTAAATTTTCTTCTGCCTTCTTGGTTGTTTTGCCTTTGATGGCTCACAACCATGCTCTCGCTGCGGAGCAATCCATCGGGGCCGTGGCTGCATTTTCTGGACCAGTCATGATTCAAAGAGCCGGAGGCAATTTGGCCGCGACCAAAGGTATGCCACTCAGTTCTTCGGATGCTTTGCAGACGGGGGCAGGGGGAGTTGTTCAGGTCAAATTCAATGATGGAAGTTCTTTTACACTCTATGAGAACTCAAACATTAGGATCGACAAATACAGAGCGACCTCAAAAGTAGCGCGTGGAGTGTCTGAGACTGCTTTCGATATTTTGCAGGGAAAGCTGAAATTTTTCGTCAACCCTAGGAAAGAAAAGAAGAACGAGACCCAGTTTCGCTCGAAAACAGCCCTCATGGGAATTCGAGGGACCAGCGGAATTATTGATGTCGCATCATCTGGTGAGACTCAATTGGTCGTGCTTACAGGGCTCGTTGAAGTCAAAAACCCAAAATTTCCAAACATGAGTATTGCAGTTGCACCCAATTTTTCTACGCGAGTGAATCCGGGCGCAGCACCACAGCCACCTCGGCCAGTCAGTCCTGAGAATCTCAAGACTCTTTTGCCCTCAGTTTCATCAGATGCTGGTTTTACTGAGGATGGTCCACAAACGTCTGGCCCTGAGCAAAAACAGGGTGGCCCGCAAACTCCTGCGTCGGAGCAGAAACAAGATGAACAAAAAAACAACCGTCCTGAGGGAAGCCCCGAGAGCTCTCGCGAAGGCAACCCCGATGGCGCGGGAACCTTGAAAAAAGACAAAGAAGAAAAACCGAAAGATGGAGAAAAATCGTCGGGTAAATCAAAACCCTTGTTTGCTCCAGGTGGTGCTGTGATCAATCGGACTGAAAGTTCGACTCAGGTTTTAAATTCGACGAACACACAAACACAAAAAAGCTCAGATCGTGATTCTAAATCACCGACAGGCACAAATGCGCGAGCTCAAGGAGTACAGCAGCAGCCTGTTGCTGTTCCGCCTATCGGTGCATCAGGTGTTCTAGAAAATGTGACATCGAAGGTGACTTCAACAATCGAGCGCACTCAGAAGACCGTGCAGGAAAGTGCAATTCCACAACGAACTGTACCCACTCCACAGCCACAAACCAATCAGAAAATAAAAGTTAAAATTAATTTACCGAGCCAATGAATTGGATGAAGAACGCTTAGATAGTTCAATCCTGTTTTCA
>CAYWSV010000249.1:0-3702 GCA_964460155.1 uncultured Oligoflexia bacterium
AAAGGGTTTGCGTACATCGTGTGCCAGCATCTGGGTTGTGCGGGCGATGGCGGATTCCTTTTGAAGGTGTGAATTTAGCACTGTCACTTCGAGTTGATTCCGGAGTTCTATTGCCCTGAGTTCGGCGCGACGCTTAATTTCAGAATTTTTTCCAAAAATAATTATGATTCCAGTTAAGCATACAATCTGCAGTAGGAGTGTGCCGACATCACCGATGAGTTCAGCTGGAGAAAGAGAAACTTGTACATAAATTATGATTCCGCCGCGTTGTCGCCAGTCCAGTTGTACTTTTTTCGAAAGGAAATTTTCTTTACATATGCGTGTTCTTGCCCAGCGAAAAAATTCGACTCCGTTTTTTAATGCATGGGCACAATCTACATTGCTATCGATAACAAATTTGTTGAGTGCTCGAGAGACTTCTGCAAAATCTCCCTTTGACAGACTGTCAACAGATTGGGATTCGAAAGTGGAAATGAGCCTATCGATTCTCTTTTCGTGCGAAAGAGTAATCTGCCGGGCACCAGTGAAAACTATTACAACGAGAAGTGTAAGTGCTGCAGTATAAGTAGCGATGTTTAAGAGGTTTTGTTTCAGAAAATCCTGATTCACGCTGTATGCTCACAAAATGAGTTTTCTTCCGAATTATTTATTTATCGATCTCTTTTCCCTCGAGCGAACCTTTTTTTCATAGTTTTGAAAATTCTTGTTTTTGATTTTTTATAAAAACAACCGATTTAATTTGTCTCTTTTTCTGTTTTTGAATAAAAAATTCGACTATGTGTCATATTTTGGTGACACTGAAATTGTCTTCTAGTGTTAGTTGTTTGATTTTTTGACTGTGCTTGTCTCGGTTGACGTTTTGTTCATCAAGAAGGGGTGAGATTCGAGCTCTGGTCACCCAGTTTTGATAAAAAAAGATTGAACACCCTTATTTATCTCATTAGCTCTCTCGATCAGCGAATGGAGGACTCTCTCATGCGTTTCATTAATTCCGTTCTGGCAATGCTGTTTTTCTCCCTTGGTCTGAATTCTTTTGCTGAGTCTATCGATCCTGTTCTTAAAAAAGTAGATTCTCAGGAGACAACCTTTGCTGGTAATCGGGGGCAGACTGGCAACCGGCTTACGAATGATGTGAATTAATTCTGATGATTCCATCAAGGAAACCGCCGATTTTTCTGTTTTTGTTTTTCTCGATTCTTTTGGTAATTTATGTCTTTTACCGGCGAGACATCACAATGAGCCAGAATTCGTCACTGCAGACTCTTACTGTTCACGCTGGTACTGAGCCTTATTCAGTCGATCCAATTTTATTTGATTTATCCGTTCATCACGTTTTCCAGCGACCACTTCTTTCGACTCTCATCACTGAATATCGTGTTGGGGGACCTGCTGGTCAAATCGCCGAATCATGGAATTCTCCTGACAGCGGAAAAACTTGGATTTTTAAAATTCGTCGAAATTTATTTTTTGCTCGCGGTGGAACGATTGATGCGAGTGCCGTCGCGCTGTCTCTGAACAGAATGGCCTTTCTTCTTAAAAAGAAGAATTCGATGGATGGTTTTCTCCAGTATTTGAATGGTTTCGATCAAATCAAATCACCCAGTGATTTGGTTTCCGGTATTTCCTTAGAAGATGGCCATTTGGTCTTGAAATTTTCAGTTGCGATGCCGAACGCTCTGCATTTTTTATCGTTTGGTCAGTATTCGATCGTTTCTTCTGATGATTTTGATCTTAAATCTGGTGATTGGAAGAATGAACGCCAAGTTAATTCGAGTGGCCCTTATTCTATTGAAAAGTGGGAGTCAGACTCGATCATTTTGCGTCTGAGATCCGAATATCCAACGGAATTGATTAATCCAAGAGCTTTCAAAAAGCTGCGTTTTGTATGGCTATCTAAATTTAAGGATGAGGTTCAGGTCAGAGAGGGACACGAAGATTATCCTCTGGATGATAGATTCCGTTTCGTAGGCCACACTAAGTCTGACATTAGATATGTGCGTGTCTACGGATACCGAAATCAGGATAATCCATTGTCAAATGAACAAGTGAGAAAGGTTTTTAGAGACCGTCTGCTTGGTAAATTAAGCAGCGCCGGTTTTCCGGTTACAAAATCCTTTCTTCCTCTGGCTATCGACGGAGTAAATGCGTTTCCAATCTCTCAGGAGAGTGCGCCTCAAAAAGTGGGCGGTCGCATTCGAATAATGAAGTATCCTGCATTTTTACCGTTGTACCAGAAACTTCCAGATTTAATGGCAGAGACAGCTTCCGAGCTTGGAATAAATTTCGAGTTTTCGGATCCCTCAGACAGCGAGATTCTGGCCTCTATAGATGATCCTTCAAAGACTCCAGCGGTTCATCTCGGGATGAGCGGAACGGGAATCGTTTTGGATCGACCGAGAGAGGACCTTCGGTTTATGGTGAGGTCTAAAGAGGGGGTGATGTTGCCGGATCCCACCCTGAGGCTTACGCGATTAATCGAAAGCACAGATTTCTCGTTACAGACTTATAACGAGATCATTGAAGATGACGGTTTGATTTGGCCAATCATGCACGTTGCTGGTGGAATTTGGGTAAGGTCATCTGAAGTTGATGCATCTTTACTGAACCCTGAGCCACCACCCACAGATCTCAGTCTTTTGGGTCTTAAAGAGTGATTGGCTTCATTCGATATCGAAACGCTGTCGACCCCTCCAATGGCCCAATTGAAAAGGTTGTTTGTTGGGAAAGATTCAGTCCGGAGCTCGGAAAATATCATGAAGCGGTTGCCTTCTTAAAAAATGATTTGTGCTCCTCGTCTGGAACAGACGTTTATCTTCACAATGCTGGTGGCGGTGCAGCTCGAAGCCGAGCAACCGCAGTACATAAGGCAATTTCTGAAGCTTTAGAAAGATGGGCTTTTTTTGATTCATTTAAAGACCGGAGTCTGTTGTCTAGATATGGTCTGGACGTCGACCCAACAACAAATGGATTTGCCTGTCATCCGTCGTTATTTAGCAAGGTCGCCAGAGAAAAGGCATTCTATGAAGCAGTTGAGAGATGGGCTGTCTTTAATTGGTGGTCTTGTAACCTGCCAGCACAAATTGTTGATGGTGATAATTGCAATCAACGAATTGAGGTAAAGACACCTTTTCCAAATGTTAAAGTCGTGCTGGTTTTCCGCAAGACATTAGGTGGAAAATACGTTTACGGTTTTTCTGCTGCGTCGACACTAAAGGATGCCTTGGTTCAAGCAATTGTTGAACAGTCGAGAAACGAGTCTGTTCTGCAAAATTTGAGTGAAAATTTTCAACCTAAACATGTTTCTGACCGAAGATTACTTTATTTTGCAAGCGAAGAGGGTTTTCAGGAATTTCAAGTTCGCTCCGCAGCGTCTCTATCACGCTTCGCTGTGCCCGATAAGCCAAGAGTTTTAGTTGACACGAGGATTGAAGGTCCATGGACAAAGTTTGCCAATGTTTGGCGGGTCTTGTTTGAGGGTGGTGAAACGATTCGGCATCAGCACGATGATGCGCTTTTTCTGTTCTGAACCCTTCCGCCGGCCGAAACCGAAAGCCAACTTGTGGGTGCATTTGAGGCACTCGGATTAGAACTTTTCCCAGTCTGTCGGCTGTTTATCCACAATTTTATCCACAATTCCCGCCAACTGATGTGGGTCGAATTCTCCGCTTGAGGCCAGAAGGATGCGTCCTTTGAAGCCTTGTT
>CAYWSV010000250.1:0-3698 GCA_964460155.1 uncultured Oligoflexia bacterium
AAACATGGGAGCTGCTCTCGAGATTTTGGCATTCAATGCCCCGGCCCTGAGAGAGAGTCTGGTTGCGATGATTCGCTCTTCTGGCGTGCCTCTTTGGGCTGGAAGACTTTAACTTGCGATGAATTTTTTTCGGGTTGGGTTGTGTTCGCTTGATGGGGTTTTTATGTACAAGTCTGTTTTGGGCTGTTTTGTTTTCACGACGCTCCTTTCTGCCTGCACCGGTTCTCAAAGCGCTTCGTATGTGACTGCATCAAAGACACCTAACCCTATAGTGCGCCCGAAAACTGCATCTGAGTCGACACAAACATCCGAATCACAAGGCTCCGCACAGAATCAGAATGCGTCTGAAGCTGTCGTGCAAAACACACCTGCACCAGCTGCAACGCAGCAACCTCGGGGTGCTGAAGTTACGCCTCAGTTGAGGCAAGAGTGCCTATTTGCTGTGAGTGGCACATGGGTTGGGTATGGAGACTACAACGATACTTTTCCAAATCTGCAGGAAAAGGACAAACCCGTTGGACACGCTGGGCGGTTCGACACAGTGGGTGGAATATATCTTGCAGCTCGAGAAGAGCCTTATATTCATGGTCAGGGTGCTAAAGAATTAGACGATGCGGTCAAGTATACCTTTGATTCGATTGTTGTTGGACCGGGCATGAATGTGGAGATCCGTGATGAACAGAAGGCAGTTCTCTACAGCGGAAGTGGACCTGTGATTGGTGAGTCCTCTTTTTATGCAGAAAATCCTTCTTGGCAGGGTAAATACCTTCAGCGTTTGAATGAACGTAAAGCGACTTTGCCTTCTTGGATGCAAAAATGGTTGTCTGATGGAAATACTCCGATATCTGTGAAAAACCTGCATGGAGCGCGGTGGGTTAAGGTTTCTGCCGTAGCAGGTGGTCAGTGTGTCGATGTGAAATAGTGAAGAGAGCTCATGAAGACCTTAGGTATAATCGGTGGAGTGAGTTGGCATTCGAGTGCCGAGTATTACAGGCAGCTCAATATTAAAGTTGCGCATCGGCTTGGCCCACGACACAGTGCAAAGCTTGTTCTCAGCAGTATAGACTTTGCAGACCTCCTTTCTTGGCAAAGAGATTCCGACAACTCTCGTCTAAAAAGTGCATTTCGGGCAGAAGTGCAGAGACTCAAATCTGCAGGCTGTGAGGCTTTTGTGATTGCTTCACATACCCTCAGTTGGCTCGGCGACGACCTCGGAGCTGACGTGGGATTAAAGCATATTGGACTCTATGACGCTCTGATTTCGAGGCTTAGGACCTTGGGTGTGCGTCGGATTGGCCTTACGGGGACCAGATACACAATGACTGATTTTCGTTATCGTGAAACCTATGAGGCTGCGGGTTTTGAGGTCATCACTCCCCTCGAGCCTCATCTGACGCGCACGGCAACTATTGTTTATAAAGAGTTGGTGAACGGCGTGTTTTTACCAGAAAGTAAGATTGAATTTATTCGTTGTTTTGAAAATCTTGTTCAAAATAAAGCTGAGACTATCGTTCTGGGGTGTACTGAAATTGGTTTACTCATTCCTGAACGTCAAATGGCTTTTTCTATCGCATCTCATGACGGGATGAGTACGAGTGTGCCGCTCATTGATCTTATTGAAACTCATGTGAATGCCTGCATTGATTGGGCACTTTCGGGTGGCTGAGTTTCCGCATTGATAATTTTGTTGTAGTTTGATGTTCTACGGCTACAAAGATCTCTTTGGGGGAGAGGGAGTACGGAGTGTCAGCGCATGTTTGATTTGCAAAATCGAGCCAAGCCGCCCTTAAAGTGGGCAGGTGGCAAATCACAGTTGCTGTCACAGCTCGTTCATCATTTTCCGGCCCACTTCGATCGGCTGATTGAACCTTTCCTTGGCGGTGCTGCTGTAACGTTGAGTTTAAAACCCGGCGTCAGGGCGCTTGTGAATGACTCTAATTCTGAACTCATAAATCTTTATCGAGTGATTCGAGATGAACCACGAGCATTAATGGCGGCCCTCGATCGATTGTCGGAATCATATAGCGAAGAGTTTTATTACAGGGTCAGAGCAGAACAACCGCAGTTTCCCGTTGAGATTGCTGCCCGCACCATTTTTCTCAACAAGACAGGGTTTAACGGTCTGTATCGCCAAAATCGTCGTGGAATTTTTAATGTTCCATTCGGCAAACGAACTGCATGTCCTGCACTTTATAGCGTTGAGAATACTTTTGAGGTGAGTCGACGTCTTCAATCAGCCGAGCTGCGTTTGGGAGACTTTGCCTGTGTGATTGATGAAGCCGGCAAGGGTGATTTTGTCTATTGTGATCCGCCCTACGAGCCACTGTCTCAAACATCTTCTTTCAACACATACACACGTGGTGGATTTTCGCAGGAGGAACAGACTCGTTTGCGCGATGTTTGTGTGAGGGCCGCTCGCCGCGGGGCTGTGGTTGCCATTTCCAACTCCTCCTCCCCGTTCATTTTGGACTTGTTTGCTGGCGAGGATGTTCGCAGAGTGACGGCGCGGCGGGCCATCAATTCGAAAGGCAGCGGACGCGGGTCTATCGAGGAAGTTCTCGTTCTGTTGGGTGAACATCGAGCTTTGCAAGAGTTGCGTCCAGAATTTTAAAATTATTCCAATGATTTCGAAATCTTAAATTAAAAATAAAAAATTCTTTAATTGGGCGTCTCCATTCCGATGACTTAAACGAGACTGTGGTCATGAGGAGGGCCTATGAGTCGTTACAGGATGCCCCTAGTGCTGACAGGTGTTGGCCTTCTGACCTTAGCTGCCGCATCATGCGGTCGCAGCAATACGGCCGGCGGCGGAACGAACGGCTCGGTGGCTCTCTCGTCACTGAACCTAAACACCATGAAGATTTCAAAGGGGTTGAACGTCAAGTTTCCTCAGGCTGTGAAGAATCTTGGAAAGGCATCCTCAGGGTTGAACCTCAGCGCTGAGGCAATTGGAAAGAAGTCACTCGAGGCCTGCAGAACAGCGCAACAAGTCAATGAGGTCTTCTCTCTATTCTCTCTTGTTGGTCGCACCTTTTGCCATTTGGAAGCTGAATGGGCGAGTATTGAATTTGGAAAGAAATACAATGTTACGTTGACTGAAACAGGAGGACCAGACGAGAGATTCGGACTTTGGGTGGACAACAGCCAAGACGGGAAGCTTGTCATTTACCAGTGTTTCAACAATCAACTGCAGCAAAAAATAACAATTCATGCAGCGACAGAAGCGGGCTCCAAGGGGAGCATGCTGATGAAATTTTCCGAGACACAAACTTTTGCAGCAGATGCCACCAATGTTGGCATAGCGCTGGATTTTGATATCAGCATGGATGGGTCTCATCTCCTCAATGCTCAAGTGTCTGTCGATTCAGGTGCAACATCATCCTACAAAGAATCAATTGGTCTTGCGCTGAACACCAATGGTGTGTCGACGTTCTCTTCCGCTTCGAAGGGAGTGAATGGTGGGAAAGAGTTTGCCTTGCGGGGCGTAATGAAACACGACGGCAGCCAGGGGCAGGCGATTCTGAGAGCAAAGATTTTTGATGAGGAATACGGCGGCGACATCTTCTACAGCAGTAAATCAACTTTTGATGCTGCAGGGCTTCTGGTGGAGAACAACAGAGCCAATGAAACTGTGAAGGTCAATGCAACCAATCTCCCTGCTTATTTACCGGCAACCACGACTATCGAACAACCTACAG
>CAYWSV010000251.1:0-3647 GCA_964460155.1 uncultured Oligoflexia bacterium
AGGCAATACGCATTGCGCTCAGTTCGCGTGCGAGGTGAACATACAGTTCATCCATTTCTGCGTCGGGGCTCATGCCGTTAAACACGCCATAAGGAGACAATCGAATGCCAACCTTGGAATGACCAATGGCAGCCACTGCAGCTTTCACAACTTCAAGCGCAAAATGCGCACGGTGCTTCACCGAGCCACCCCAGTTGTCTTTGCGCTGGTTCGATGCTGTATTTAAAAATTGATCAATCAAATAGCCATTCGCACCATGAAGTTCCACACCATCAAATCCAGCTTCAACAGCCAGCTTGCAGGCATGCGCATATTCGCCAATAGCAATCTTAATATCGTTTTCCGTCATTTCACGCGGAGCAGGAATCTCTTGCGGGCCTTGAGCATCGGTCCACATCGTCCCCGGAGCGGCAACTGCTGAAGGTGCCATGAGGCGTGCACCTTCGGGCAGATTGAGTGGATGCCCCACACGTCCACAATGCATCAACTGAATAAAAATCTTGCTGCCGTGCTTGTGCACAGCTTGAGTGGTGAGCTTCCATCCTTCAACGTGTGAGTGGTTAAAAAGCCCCGGAATACGTGCATATCCCAGACCATTCGGCGAGGGCGATGTTCCTTCGGAAATAATCAAACCTGCCGACGAACGCTGTTCGTAATATTTGGCCATCAGCGCATTGGGTGTGTTGGCGAGCGCGCGGCAGCGTGTCAAAGGACACATGACAACTCGATTCTTCAATTTCAAATTCGCCAACATCGCTGATTCAAAAAGTGTTGTCATGGAAAGCTTTCCTCATTTTCATTCATGTTCATGCGCGGTCTTTGAAACGGACTCAAACTCAAATCCTCGGCACCGCATTAGATTTGCAAAAATCTGAGATGTCCTATTTCATATTTTTAGACAAAAAGATACGCAGAGGAACTCTAAAACGATGACTTCAACCAAATTCATTCAAATTCTTAAAGATAGATTCGAAGCACACCCCAAACGTCATCCAACCGTCAAATGGCCCGAGGTTGAATCACGACTCAAAGCTCACCCCGAAAAACTCAAAGTTCTACAGGCAATGGAAGACTCCGGCGGAGAACCCGATGTTGTGGCTGTGAATCAAAAATCCGGCGAACTTACATTTGTTGATTGTTGCGCAGAGAGCCCAACAGGTCGGCGGAGTGTGTGCTACGACGCCGCTGCCTTGGCATCGCGCAAAGAAAACAAACCCAAAACAAGCGCGCTCGAACTGGCTGCAAAAATCGGAATCAAAATCCTGAGCGAAGAAGAATACCGGCATCTGCAAACACTAGGAACGTTCGACGCCAAAACGTCCAGTTGGGTCGAAACACCGACTGAGATTCGTGCGCTTGGTGGAGCGATTTTTTGTGACTATCGCTTTCGTCGAGTGTTCACTTATCACAACGGTGCAGAATCCTACTACGCAGCGCGTGGGTTTAGAGGATCAGTCAAAGTTTAAAAACTTTTCGAAATATAAAATCTAAAAAATCTCTACGAAGTATAATTTTTCCAGAGACGTTGAATTTTATCTCGCCCACAGACCTCTGGAGGCTCAACATGAATGACGTTTCACAGGAGAAACCAAGGTTCTGGACACAGTTTTTAAACTTTGCCCTCAAAGGCAATGCAATGGATCTCGCAATTGCGGTTGTTGTGGGTGGCGCGTTTTCAAAAATCACCACATCCATAGTCAACGACCTTGTCATGCCGCTCGTGAATCCACTCATTCCCGGTGGTGATTGGCGCAATTTGATGGTTGGCCCGGGTGTACGCATAGGAAGTTTCGCCGGCACACTTCTCGATTTCCTCATCATCACGTTTTCATTGTTCGTGATTATTCGCTGGATCAGCCGCGTGCGGAACAACCAAGCATCAGCCAACAAAACACCTCGAACAGGCCAAACTTGATAGCCTTTTTTAATTTAAGAGCGTAGACTCTCAGATTTGTGAGATGTATCTCACAAATTCATTAGAGGGTAAATTTTTGCAACAAATTCAAAGATTTATTCTTGAAGAACTTCGAGCAAGAATACATGAGGACTCACTGCCCTTCGTTCAAGTTGTGATTGGTCCTCGCCAAACGGGCAAGTCAACGCTCATTGGGCAAATCGCAGACTCTTGGCAGGGGAGCAAAGAAATTGCATCAGCAGATGGGGTTGTGCCTCTGGGCCCCGAATGGATTTCATTTCTATGGCAAAAAGCAACCGAAAAATCCGGCATCACTCTCCTCGCGATTGATGAAATTCAAAAGGTGAGAAATTGGAGCGAAGCTCTTAAAGTTCTCTTCGATCGAGACCGATCTTCCGACAAATTGCGGGTCATTATTTCTGGCTCCGCAAGTTTGTCTTTGCAGCAAGAACTCAGCGAAAGTCTCGCGGGTCGCTTTGAGCTCGTACGATGTCCACATTGGGGACTAGATGAATCGCAAGAGGCATTTGGCTGGGATCTTGTCACACATCTAAAGTTTGGTGGATATCCAGCTCCAGCCCAATTGATTGAATCTCCTCAGCGATGGAAAAATTTCATGCTCGATGGAATCATTGAGCCCGTCCTTTGTCGAGATTTTCAATCAGCAGTCCAAATTCAAAAGCCTGCATTATTTCGACAGCTTTTTGCACTAGCCATGAATTATCCCGCTCAAGAAATTTCATATCAAAAACTTCTTGGACAGCTTCAAGATCGTGGAAATGCCGCGACCATAAAACACTATCTTGAAGTGTGGAAGGGTGGATTTCTAATCGAGATTCTCGAAAAATATTCGGAAAGCGGAATTGTCCGAAAAAGTTCAAGTCCAAAAATGATTCCCATGGCGCCCGCACTTATTCATGCCTTCAATGATGCTTCACTCATTGATTCGGATCCCGAATGGCGCGGCAGAGTCTTCGAGGCCGCAATTGGTGCCCATCTCGTCAGAAGTGGATGTGAGCTCTTTTATTGGCGAGAAGAAAATTCCGAAATCGATTTTGTTGCAAAGTGGAATCGAGAGGTTTTTGGGATTGAAGTCAAATCGGGTCGCCGTAAGCGTCTGAACGGCGCAGTTCACTTTAAAAATCGCTTTCCTCATGCTCGAGTTGTCGTTTTAGATTGGAATACAGGTGGTCAGTTTCTCGCTATGAATCCTACGAAGGAAGCTCTTCAATCACTCTGACCGATGAGCGGTAAGAGTGAGTTGTTTTCAGCTGCGATTTTTGATCCGTTGGACAAGAATTTCACAAAGATGATCATCAGGGCTATTTTCGACTGGCTCATTCGCGGAACACGCTGCGTTAGCCGCGTGCGGAAATACTAATAATCAGCCAACAAAACGCCTCGAACAGGCCAAACTTGATGGCCTTTTTTTAGTGAATAAACTTTAAAATGAGTGAGGTACCACTCACAGACTGAATCTCCTCAGCAAAGGAAGAACTATCTATGTTGGAGCGTTTAATTGGATAAATTACCGATCAACTGATCGAAAATTTTCGCTCCTCAAAAAGATCCTTCGCACTCATGATTCGACACACGCATTTTGTTCGGCTCAACTGAGTAGGAGCCCACTGCAAATGCGCACCAAAAATCCTGAACTCATCGCCTCCACGTTCATTCCCGGAACTCAACTTCTACGCCCGACAATTGATCATGTGTTCAAACGGATGATGCA
>CAYWSV010000252.1:0-3628 GCA_964460155.1 uncultured Oligoflexia bacterium
CCACTGTCAATCGACGCCGAAGGCAACGCTCGCGTGGATCTGAACTCCGATGCGATGAAAAACGCTTTGAACTATGTATACAAACTCAAGACGACAGAAAAAATCATTCCCAAAGAGTGCGATTATGACTGCGCGAAGGGTCTTTTCATTGAAGGAAAGGCCGCAATGACCATTAATGGTGATTGGATTGTCAAAGAGTTTCAGGCCAAGTTAGGCGACCAACTTGGTATGGCTGCTTTGCCAGTGTTGTCGGAAACCAATCGTCCTCTGACCCCCATGGTCAGTGGTCGCTACGTTTTCATTAACGCTCAGCTTCCTGCAAACAAAAAGGACGCGGTGACAAAGTTTGTGAACTTCCTCACCTCGCGTGAAATCCAACTTGAAGTTGCAGAACGACTGGGACGCATTCCTTCAACCAGCGAAGCGTTGAATGACCCTAAAGTTGCTGGAATGAAGACGGTACAACCACTCATTGCTGCAGCAGCCAACGGACGTCCAATGCCCGCCCAAACAGAAATGCGTGCTGCGTGGGATGCGATGCGTCCAGTTCAGCAGAAGATTATGGCTGGCGATCTGTCGGCCGAAAAAGGTGTCCAGATTATGCAGCAAAGCGCGCTTGAAAAGCTCGCTGCTCTCAAAAAATAACCGAGAGACACTTTTGTGATGATGAGTCTATCGCTGTTGCCAGCCATTGCTGAAATTTTGAGGTTGTTGCTGCTTGTTGCCGCTGCTGTCTCTGCACTCGTTGGTTTCTTGTGGCTCAACTACAAGTTCTGGCGCTCCGAATATTATTTGCCGGTCGTGGCGCTGCTGGCAGTCGTGGTTGGGGCTGAGCTTGTCTTGGTCTTCAATGCATCGCTTTTTGTCGCGGTGTTGGCCGGAGCAGTGCCTCTCGTGTCTGGTCTGGTGTTTCGATACGTGATTCGTGGCCGCTGGATGGTTCCATTCTTGTTTGCTGCGCCTGCAACAACGGGAGTTGCACTCCTCTTTCTGTATCCGTTGGTGTTTGAAATCTTTCTCGCGTTTCACCGTTTGAATCTTGAAACACTTGGAGATTGGATTCGAACTGGCAACATCGAGTTTGTGGGTTTGAGCAACTTTATCGAGGTTCTGCAGGTTGGCAGCCAAACACGTGAAAGTTTTTGGCTTGTTACGGCAAGAACGTTTGCATGGACAGGAATTAACCTGCTTTTTCATGTTGTTTTTGGACTCATTCTTGCGCTTTTTTTGAATCAAAAGGTCCGCGGTGTTTCGGTGTATCGGACGATTTTGATGTTGCCTTGGGCGATTCCTCAACTGATTGCTGTGTTGGCTTGGCGCGGCGAATTTCACTCTGCTTATGGTTACGTGAATCATTTGATTCAAATCGTAAACGAGACTTTCAGTTTTACGATGGGGACAACTCGTGTTGCTCCGTTTGAGTGGGTTGGCTTCAGGCCGCAGGAGTGGTGGACCGATCCACACGCTCTTTTTGCGTCTATCTGCATTGTGAATATCTGGTTGGGTATTCCATTCATGATGGTTGTCTCGTTAAGTGCGCTGCAGTCGATTTCAAAGAGCTATTACGAAGCAGCAAGTCTGGACGGAGCCTCGGCTTGGCAGCGTTTTCGGAATATCACCTTGCCCCTCATTAAGCCCGTAATGGTGCCCTCAATGATTCTGGGCATGATTTGGACGTTCAATAATGTGAATGTTGTTTATTTGATGACGGCCCAGCGTGGTGGCTCCGAGGGGGCCGACATCTTGGTCAGCGATTTGTACAAACAAGCGTTCGTATACAACCGATATAGTTTCTCGGCTGCGTATGCGATTGTGATTTTTCTCATCCTGCTCGTTTTGACTGCTGTGTGGATGAAATCCTCACGCATGACGGAAGATCCGAATCGCAGATGAGTGGCTCTAGGGAGTGAATTAAAGTGTCATCGATTGAAAAAGTCAGTCGCAGTCAATCCATCCTGACTCACGTTGTTTTGTGGGTGGCTTGTATTGTTGCCCTTTTTCCAGTGTTGCGCATCATCACGATTTCGCTCCGGCCGGGAAACCGATTGTTGTCGTCGGACATGAGTCTCATTCCCGCCGATGCGACGTTCGCAAGCTACATCAATATCGTTACTCAAAAACCGTTTTTGCAGTGGCTGTATAACAGTTTGCTTATCACAGTTTCGACGAGCCTTATTGGTGTTGCGTTGGCCGCCACAGCTGCCTATGCATTCGCGCGCTATTCTTTTCCGGGGCGCAAATCAGGATTGTTGTTTCTCATGACAACTCAAATGATTCCTGGAGCAATGCTTCTCTTGCCCATCTATCTTGTGCTCACAAAACTCGGCCTAAATAATACTTATTCTGGACTTGTGATTGCCTATTCCGTGACGACTTTGCCTTTCTCTATTTGGATTTTGAAAGGTTACTTCGACACAGTTCCTAAAAGTCTTGAAGAGGCAGCTCGTATTGATGGTTGCACTGAGTTTGGCGCTTTCTACAGAATTCTGCTGCCACTTTCGAAGCCCTCTCTGGCAATTGTGTTTTTGTTCAACTTCACGCAGGCTTGGAACGAATATCTCGTGGCTTCGACTCTTCTTCAGGACCCGCGCCTGCGGACCTGGCCATTGGGTCTTTATGAGTTGCAAGGCAACTTCAATTCGGAGTGGGGACTTTTTGCTGCAGGATCGGTGCTCATCTCTGTGCCTGTCATTCTCTTGTTCCTTTATTCGAGCAAATACATGATTTCGGGTTTGACTCTAGGTGGGGTTAAAGGCTGAGGGCTATCAGTCCGTAAGTGAGTCGGGGTTCGAATTTTTCGCGCGAATCCGCAATCTGGTTCTCGCACCATAACACCTCAATATTTCTGTTAAGAATTAAATACGTTTGAAATTTTTTAATAAAATCAGATCGTATTCCGATACGCCTCATGAGGTGAGGCAATGTTTCTGAAATCCCGTCAGCCAAAAAATGGCGTGCGTAGCTGGTTCTCGTTGGGAGCACTTGCTCTCCTCGTGGGGTGCAGTGCCGCGAGCCAGACGTCAACGACGTCAGGGATGTGTTCAAAAAACGGGACGGCCAGTGCCAAAAGAACAAATTCCAATTCAAATGCTCAGACACGTTCGAGTCTGAATTTATCTCTGCAAGCCACCGATGTGAACTCGATTCAATCAGCCCACGGCACCGGTTTTATTGATATTTCCTCAACAAACGACGCCAAGGCTCCGGTCTCAAGACGCTGTACGATGAGCCTACGGCCCTTAAATGAGAGTGAAAATCGGGTTCGAGTTTGGACTGCGGGCCATTGTTTTTTTGAGCCACAAACAGTGGAGTTTCGAAACTCGAAATATAGTTTGAGCGTTTACTTGAATGGTGGTTACTTCAGCATTCCCTTTAGCGTCGATGGGTTTCAGGAATTCGCGAATTTCTCGCAATATTTCGACACGCTTTTGAGCAGCCCGCTGTTACCTGTTCCGCCAGGCTTCAAAGAGCTGCTCTCAAATGCCCTTCCGAGAGCAACCACACAAATTTGTGTCGATGAAGAAGCTAAATTTCGTTCGGGGCTCGGAACTAAGGCAAAGAATATCGCCTGTTTTAGCCGCAACGAAATGCGGGGTTTGTCCGGTACAGTGACCACTAATTCCACGAC
>CAYWSV010000253.1:0-3612 GCA_964460155.1 uncultured Oligoflexia bacterium
CTGAGCCCCAATAAAGAACGTAGTGCGAGATATCGCTCTCATCCATTGCCTTTGTGATCTTAATGGGTCCTGAAATTTTACCATTCGCAAGATCCGCGTCTATAAACTCAACCTTCTCAGCAGAATTTTCAGGAGCACTTCTATCATCAATTTCTGCGCTGATACCACTCAACATTTCACCGTCGGCGTTTTTGGTGAAAACAAGAAGATGGCTTGCACCATCGGGTTTTTTAGTACCATTCGGAAATGTGTGGACGAGATTGGCTCCCGTTTTAGTCATCATCACAAACGGGACTTGATTCAATTTTGTCGAACTGTTTGAACCCCAATACAGCCCGTATTCCGTCAAGTCATCCTCGTTGACAGCCCGTGTCACCGACACCTGACCCGCGATCGTACCTTCGGCAGGATCTTCATCCGTAAACGAAATCGAAACTGCAGAATTTAGCGGAAGTCCCAGATCGTCTAAAAGAGTACCGATCCCAGAAGCCATCTCGCCGTCTTTGTTACTTGTAAAAAGCAACAAGTAACGAGCTTCTTTGGGTATCAGAGTGTTCTCTGGCAATGAATAACTCAAGTTCTCACCTGTTTTTGCAAGAACAGAAATAGGCGTTGTTGAAAGCTTGGTACTGCTGTCGAGGCCCCAATAGAGAACATATTGAGAGAGGTCGCTTTCATCTGTTGCCTTTGTAATGTTGACCGTACCTCCCAACTTTCCACCACGCGGATTGACGTCTTGAAAAGAAAGGCTCGCAGCAGCGTTACGTGGAACCCCTTTATCTTCAACCAAAGCACTCACGCCATTGGCCATTTCGCCGAAGGGATTTTTTGTCTTCACCAAAATGTGTGTTGCGCCTTTAGGGATTGTTGTTCCTGTCGGCAAATCGATTGATAGATCCGGAAGAACTTTTGAGAGCGTAGCAATGGGAGTCGATCCCTCAAGAATATTTTTCTCTCCAACTCCCCAATAAACCACGTAATGTGAAAGCGATCTTTCATCTGTTGCGCGCGAAATTTTGATCTTGCCACTCACGAGTCCACCCAGTGATGCAGTATCCACAAAACTGACACTGGCCGCCGCAGCAAGTGGACCACTCCGAAACTCGTTGAAATCGAGAGTCTTCCCAGAAAGATCAAGGACAGTCGGAAGGTTCTTCTGTGGTCCACAAGACGACGTCATGGCCACAAGAGCGAAACACATGAATCCATAGCAACGATAGAGCTTCAAATTTGAGATCCGACTCATGACGATAACCTCTCGAAAAGGCAAACGGGAACTTGGGCTATATCGGACGAACCCAATAAAACTTAAGGACCTGAAAAAATAAAAAATCTAAATAATTCATTTACTTATTAACTTGACCAAAAAAGTCTGACGCGGCATAAACACAAAGCAGCTGAGGTCAAAGTGAACGAAGATGAATCTTGATGATTTAAAGCAAATAGAGAAAGAATTTTTTTCTGTCTGGAGTTGCGAAAATTTTCCGCTCGAACTGCCGGATGGCCATCCATTTCCGAATCAAAAATACCCGCTCTTGGAAAAATTTCTTCTGACTCACGGTTTTTCTGAACGGATATCGCGGTGCGGCCAGGTCGACACTCAGCTTCTCACTTACGTACACAATGCGGTTTACGTGAATCGAGTTTTGAATTTGCAACTTACCGAGGATGAAACACGCCGAATTGGTTTTCCCCAAAAACAATCCTACGTGGATCGAGCACTCGCATCTGTAGAAGGCACTCTGTGTGCGACGCGACACATTCTTAAATCGACCGACTTGTGTGCGGGCGTTCTGGCAGGAGGAACGCATCATGCTTTTGCCGATCACGGTGAAGGGTACTGCACTTTCAACGATATTGCAGTTGCATCTGCTTATGCGCTGCGTCACTCAAAAGATCGCATCTTAATAATAGACCTCGATGCTCATCAGGGAAACGGCACTGCAGCCATCTTTGCGCGCGAGCCACGCGTGTTTACCTTTTCCATGCATGCAGAAGAAAATTATCCACGACAAAAACAACGCTCCAGTCTGGACATAGGACTGCCACTCGGAACATCGGATGAATCCTATGGAAGGATTTTGAGAGAAAATCTTCCCGTCATCTTCGACGGATTTAAACCCGATTTGGTTTTCTATCAGAGCGGTGTTGATATTCTTCACAGCGACCGTTTTGGCCGACTTGGGCTCAGTTCATATGGCCAATACCAACGAGATTCATTCGTATTCGAACAGTGCATTTCGAGACGCATCCCATGTGTGATTACGCTTGGGGGCGGCTACCAGCGAGATCACAACGCCGTCGCCGAGGCCCACGCTCAAACCTTTCTGACCGCTGCTCATCTGTTAAAGGCCAGCCGTAAAATTTGAGTTTCCTAAGTCTTCACGGTCGACTGGCAAAATCCACTTGCGGACTTCCGTAATTAAACTTACCAGCCAGTCAAGTTTACAGAAGCATCCATTGCAAAACTCGATGAGGAGGATATCGCATGTCCGGATTTTCTCGCGCGTCTGCTGCTCTTTCTGTCACGCTTTTCTCAACAGTCATTGCCTCGTGTGGAGCTGAAACTAAGACTGATTCAAAGCTCAACACCGTCGTCGGCCGAGGCGGCGCTCTGTTTGATAAACGAGTTCAAGTCATCAATGCACTTCCAAATCTAGTTGCCGGCACAACGTGCCTCTATGTTTCTGAATACGATAAATCAAAGGCACCACTTTTTTCCGGTAATGAAGCGCTCACATCAGAACAACAGGAATTTATGCGACAAGCTGAGCGCGATGCCCGGCCGGTAACTCTTTTTCCAGTTTCAATTACCGACCTCGATCGAGGACTCGCTCAAAAAGATGTCGAGCGCAAAACGAGAGGAATTTTTTTGATTCCCACAGGTATAGTCGCAGCTTACTTGGGCTTTCTTCCACTCGCCATTGGCATCGCATGGAGCGGAAGTGTCGCCGGAATTATCACGAGTCCGCTCGCTTTTCCCTACATTGCAGGGATGCTTGGCGGGTTCGGACTCATCAATCAATCAACGCGTGACCTGCACTCAAAGAATTCTGGACTCCGTTTAGGGGATGCAACCGCAAATTCTTCAGCAACGCCTGCGCGGTCGAATCTGGGCGTCACAATTGCATACATGAATGTCGCGAAATCTCTGCCGGCTGCATCCAATCAACCATGCCCTTCGAATCTGACGTCTGAATCGGTGCAACCTTATTTTCAAAGCTTAATTGAACAGTACAATGCTTTTTCAGACATCGACCTCAGCACGGCAAAAAATAATGCGTTGGCACAGCTACAAAACACTGAAGGATGCCACTTTTCCGCGAACGTGGGCGATGAAAAACTTGTTTACCATGCGCTGCCGGCAAATGCAGATTCAAGCACTCTGCGGCTGCAAACATATCGAATTGCTCCGTCGGTTGGTGCCCAACTTATCTCGGATGAGGAGTTGAATCTGCAACTTAAATCAGACGCCGGAGCGGGTAGAAAATACATTACTGACAACGAACGCGGCTCAATCGCCATCTGGCTCTCAGAGGCCAGCAAGGACAAACCTATGGCCGCGAAGCTCGCGCATAAACTACCTTCTGGAGAATACGTGGGGCAGAAGAC
>CAYWSV010000254.1:0-3556 GCA_964460155.1 uncultured Oligoflexia bacterium
AATGTCGAGCGGGTAGATCTCGATCGTCGGAGACAGCAGACCCAGCGCAAGATAGTTTTCTATATAGTTTGAAGTACGTCATTTATGTGAGTTAGTTATTCATCATCTATGGCATGACATAATATGACACAACACAACAAACACACATACTGGAGGGCATCTTGGGATCGAGAGCGACATGCCGCACTACCGATTTCCAAAAGCCCGGAAAACAAAAGTGTTTTTGTCTGTGTCATTGAACCAATGTATTGCCGCAACAGCTCATAGATTCTACACAACACCACAGCACACCTCCTCCGCACTTTTACGGTGGGATCGGAGAGGGAGAGTGAAAACATGAGCGAAATATTCTACTCTTTAATGTTCAACAAAAACGTGCGGTTCAAGGGGTCACTCCTTTGCGGAGCGAAATCCAAGCGCCGAATTCACTTCATTAATTTATCGAAGCCAATGAAACTAAACGTGGGGGCGTCGTAGGCTAAAAGCTCACCACGCTTGATGTCGAAATACCATCCGTGGAGGTGAAGTTTACCCTCCTTCACACGGCGTTCGATTTCGGGAAAAGTAAAAAGATTCCCCAGCGAATTGATGATTCCAATTTTCTCATAAAATTCGTCATGAAGTTCAGGGTCAAGCTCCTGAACCTGCTCATTCAAAGGGGCAAATTTTTCGCTTAAATGAGCCAACCAAACGCTTAAATCATCGAGACGGTGTCCTTGTGGTCCGCGCATTTCATTGCGCCGTGCGGCCTGAATCCCGCCACAGCCGGAATGACCACAAACAACGAAATGTTCGACTTCGAGAACTTCGATTGCGAATTGTAATGCAGCCCGCACCCCCCACGCTGTTTCACTTGTGCGCTCAGGAATCACATTGGCCACATTACGCAAAACAAACATCTCACCGGGTTTGGTGTCGGTAATAACCGCAGGGTCGACCCGGGAGTCCGAACACGAGATAATGGCGACACGGGGCTTTTGTCCGTGTGTTGCAAGACTCCGATAAAAATCGCCCGTTTCAGCCAGAAAATCTGCACGAAAGCGCAGATAGCCCTGAGCGATTTTATAGAGAGTGCGGTCCATGTGAACTCCCGTCCGAACTCAAAAATAAAAAATCTTCCGAGACACAGACAATAAGTTGCATAAGACTTTGGAGTCAATCTCACGATTGAGTGTATTTTGCGCATTCTGGTTGCATAAATAGCTATTTTGCGTCAACAACAACGCCGACCCATCGACACAGCCTGTGTCATAAATACGGAGACCCTTCACTCATGCGCCGATGCGGAACGCTCGCCCTTCTGTTCACAACTCACGTAATTGCGCTGCTGCTCGTTCCAACAGTGTCTTTGGGACAATCTTCTTACATGTGTGTCTCGGGAGTTCTATATAAACCCGATGGCAGTGAAATTTACGTTGGGCGTGATGCCTGCGCATCGGCGCAAATTTTCGGCTCACTGGCCTGCGTTGGTGGCTCAGTTTATCTGGCCAAAGGTCAGGCAACATATGTAGGAGCTGATGCATGTCGCACAGCCAGACTCAGCCCCACGTACATCTGTGCTCGAGAATTTCTCTATCATGTGAGTGGTTGGAATCAGTTTGTAGGCAGTGGATGCCCGCAGGCTGTGTTTGCGGGTGATTCAGCCTGCGTTTCGGGAATGCTCTACAAACCCGATGGAAGCGCAGTGTACGTTGGCCAGAACGGATGCCGAACCTTGATGCCGCGTTAATCTTAGCGGGTCAAATCCGAAGGCGAGCATGTGAACGACAGAGTTTGTTGCATGAGCGTTGTGTAGAACAACAGCATCGTTTGCTGCGCCGGAGTGAAGGCTGGTGGAGGTTCGCCGTTAGAACCATCGAGCGTCGACATTATTGCCGCAATGGACTGGTAAACAGGATATGGAACCTTGACCTGTTTGGTGCAAACATCTCCTTTCCGGATAACAGTTGTCGTGTAAGAATTTGAGTCATCCAAATAAATAATCGGTGAATTGACAATCAAAGGGCGATCGGCACTGCTGTCCATTTGAATGCTGACTTCAAAAATTACACATTGACCATCAATGCCACAATTCACTCCACCGCCCTCAACCGAGCGCAGATTTGCCGAGGCGACGGATGAGAGCAGAAGTGGAAGTGCAAGAGCGATAAGTGATTTCATTTTTTAACCTCCAAAAAAGTGATCAAATTCCTGAACATTGAAAATTCATAGTCTGCTGCATGATCGTGTTGTAATAGAGAAGCATTGTCTGTTCTGAAGATGTCAGTGATGCTGGCAAGGACTGAGGGCCACCTCGAAGTGTGACCGTCTCGAACATACGTGTCACAGCATCATGAACAGCCCGCGGAACACGGACTTCTTTTTTGCAAACTTTCTTTGCCGAGAGCTGACCAGTCGATGATGGCTTGAATCCGTCATCACCAATCGTTCCAATCACAACACCCGGCGCTGACGGCGAGCGTTGCTCAACCTCGTTTTGAACTGAAATCAGAGTACAAAAACCGTCTGTGCCACAGCGATCCACAGAACCCGCCTTTGCACCCATTTGAACAAACGTAACAAAAGAAACCACGGCCATAAAAAAAAGACGACGGGTTCGATGAACTCCCGAAAATTGCATATGCCACACCTCCTTCCTGAGTGCGGCGATAATGAGCCTTGAGCTGCAGAGGAGTCTATCTGCGATTTTCCCAATTCAGGAAGATTGAACAGGAAGTGATCGACATCTGTTCCTCTCACTTTTATCTTCGGCTTCGTTCCTGATGACCAACAAAGGAGAAAATATGATGAAGAAGATCAAGTCTGCTGCGTTTTTTCTCGGCTCTGTTGTTACTCTCTGCGCGTGGAATTCGTCTGCATTGGCTGAGCAAACAATGGGCAATGGTGTCACTCCTCCCGGAGCATGCCAAGACTTGGTGATCGTGATGAAAGACGACACCGGAGACGTCGCCAATCCTAAAAAGATGACCGTGTTTTTAGATTGTCATGAAGCCGCGCAACATGCTCCCTCGGGAACGACAATGAACTTCTTCATCTTTGACCAAGGGCGCTTGTGTCATGGGTATCGTGTATGCGGAAATCTGCGCGGATGGGAAGGTTCCTTCCGTGTCGGCTCTACCTGGTACTACGGAAAACATTTTGGTGATGCTTATGACGTTGCAGATCACTGTGACGAAGAAAGTTCAGATTGTCGTTCAAATGACTTTCCTTTCGCAGGATATGGAATTTCTCATCCCGGCTATTACGGTGGTGGATACGGATACCCCTACGGCGGAAGCGGACGCAGCAATGTGCGCCTAGATTTTGTCACGAAGTTTTCGAACATCGACAGACACTGCGGACAACTTCACAACTACCAGTGTCTCGAATTGCCATCTCTACCTGTGAGCCCGCGCAAATGATCGCATGGTGTCCTGTCGGGGCTCTGTATCATCCGGTTCATCAGTTGTGCCTGACAAACCAATATGCTTTGGGCCCTTTTCCTCAAAAAATGCAGCAGGATTGCGAAAGTTTTCGCGGAAAAAATTCCCCCGACTGTTCGGAAGAGAATTGGGAT
>CAYWSV010000255.1:0-3535 GCA_964460155.1 uncultured Oligoflexia bacterium
ATAAATCGGCTGTTGTTTGGGCCGTTGGGATCCTTTACGGCGACGCAAAATATTGGGAAGGTCTTGGGAGGGGCGGTAACTCTCATTCGTGGGGGGAGTTGGTCTGACAATAATGTGGGCGGCCTCTACTCAGCAAACCTTTTGTACGAAGCAAACAACATCGAGAATAGCATTGGATTTCGCTGTGTGCATGCGCCGTCTGTGTCACTTCCCGCAATTCCCTCATTAAACTCCGCGACCGTCGCAGGACTCAAGCCAACCGTGACAGGAACATGCGATTCGTCAGCAACCTCTCATACAGCAACGACATCTGTGGGAGCTGTGCACTCGGTGACGTGTCAGAGCGGTGTGTTGAGTGTCAAGCTGCGACTTCCGGTGGGCACGACCTCATTTAGTGTAACTGCGACGAGCACAAATGCATTGGGATCAAGAAACTCAGGTGCGGTGAGCTTCACAACCACTCAAACAACATGTCCTTCTGGTTATGTGGGTGTCCCAGCAAGCAACATAAACGGACTTGGAAATGTCAATGCATTAAATGGTCACTCGGACTGGTGGTTGGATACAAGTTTGGATTTTTGTGTCATGAAGTATCCAGCCAAAAACAACAACAGTTCGACGTACGCGACGAGCACGCCTAATGGAGTCCCGTGGGGGTCGCTGCCCCGCGGTGTCGACGAAAATTCGGCTGGAAGTGCGTTCAAAGCGTGCGGCGATGCAGGAACGGGATATCGGCTCATTTCAAATACACAATGGCAAACTGTAGCTCGTGATGCAGAAAACGTTCCAGCAAATTGGAGCGGGAACGCTGTGGGTACTGGTGGCTTTGTACGAGGACATTCGGATGGAGTGCCGCTCAGAGTGCTGGAAAATGCAGTAGATAGTGATCCCTATTTTGATACGGGCAATTCTGCAGCAGATGCGGTGGGCTCTGGATGGGAGCAAAAGCGAACACATGTACTGAGCAACGGCTCTGTGGTGTGGGATTTTGGAGGTAACATTTCACAGTGGGTCAGCGACAATGCGTCGTCATTGGGAATTAATCCTGCAATTGATCAAAACTTTTACGAATATAGTAACACAACTAAATTCCCGACAACCGGCGGAGGTGTAAACCGGCTTCTGTTTGGTCCATTGGGTGCATTCACATCTGCACAGTACATCGGTCAAATGTTGGGTGGAAATGCTGGTGCGGTTGTCCGTGTTGGATGGTATGATCAGGGTATTACCGGAATGTTTGCAACTGATCTGCGCTTCACGCAAACGGATACGTATCAATTGAGAGGCTTCCGTTGCGCGTATCTCCCAGGACTTTGATACTTTGACCACCGCCCTGTAAGAACTCCTGATGTTAAATTAAGGCGAAGTTGGCAACACGCTATTGTTCAGCTCAGCGGCTTTCTGCTTTTGAAGTTTTATAAACGAATCATATTGACCTTTGGTTTTACCAATCTGTTTGAGCAGACCTTCGAGTGTTGCAAGAGGGGCTTCGTTGACAAATCGTGCCACAACCCATTTTGGGAGCAGTCCACCGACATCAAGACTCAGAACAAATCTTGCAAACGATTGATTTGGGTCGACGTGCCTAAAATACATATTCCCACGCACAGTCGGCATACGGACGACACCCTGACGCGGTGGAGCGGATGCAAATGTAGATTCCTGATAGCGCACAGAGACATCGAGATTTTTATAGTTGGGTTGAATAAATGACTCTACGACTGAATCGCGATTAGAGCAGGGCCAAGGTAAA
The DNA here is from genome assembly GCA_964460155.1 of uncultured Oligoflexia bacterium. GTDB lineage: Bacteria > Bdellovibrionota_B > Oligoflexia > Silvanigrellales > Silvanigrellaceae > RFOM01. Next base: position 1,754 of record CAYWSV010000255.1, read on the forward strand.
TTGAATTGTTCGTATATCATCACTCGATTTTCAATGGAGCCTTCCAGCAGTCGTGACTCTTTAAGGTCTCTCACCCATTCGTTGCGTCGACCAACATCTGAAAGAACAGCAACAACATCAAAAAAGTTGGCCGAAATGTTCCCTTCAACCTTATAGGTGGGGTTCTCTTGAGTGATGTTGCGAAAAACTTTGAGTTGGCTCTTTTGATACTGAAGAACCCATGTGTCTGTGGATGAATCCTGTGCGAACGAAAACCAAGAGAAAAAGAATTGAAGAACAAAAATAAACCCGAGTATTTTAATCTGCATATTATTTTTCCGCGCATTCTTCAAAAAGGTGTTGTTCGAATAATTCAAAAAGATGCTCGACATCTGCTGATTTGAAGTATTTATGGTCAGCCAGAGCGGTTAAATGGAGAGTGTCTTTGATGGTTGCAAAACAGAACGTCATTCGTGTTCCGGGTCGCAATGGAGCACAGCCGATGATCTCGAGCAATTCGGTAGAGCCTAATCCAGAGGGCGTTTGTGCTTCGTTCGACCACGTATCGATGCGGCCAAGATTGCTGATGCACGTACTGGTAGGCGCCTGAGCAGTGTTTTTTGGTTGTGTGTTCAGGAGAGAGATTCCGCATGGAATAAGCCCAGCAAGGCCAACAACCCAATTGAATGTCGCGGCGAAACGGTTGTTCTTCATTTCGTAGAGCTCGGCATGAACCTCACTGCTCGAACGTTTCTGTTGTCCAAAATCAACAAAGTACATTCCGGTTATGTTGCAGGCTGGAAGAGCGATTTGCTCTTCAGTGCGCAGATTCACTGGAAGTGTCAGACGGATGTTTGTTGGTGCATTGAAGCTTTGGTTCCACTTTTGCAGCGTACGTCCCAAACACGAGGTTAAAATATCGTTAACCGTGATGTCTTTATTTTGTGCGTGTCGAATAAGAAAAGTCGCATCTATCTTTTTTGAAGTCGTGAAACCAAATGGAGAAGTTTTAAGTGAATCCCTTTCTTGCTCTCCACTTGGTACGACACTAAAAGCATCATTTGGCAAGAGACTTGAAGCCTCGCTTGGCGAGGGACCGGGAAGTGCACTAGGCGAAGCAATAGGAGATGCATGAAAGCGAGCAAATTTTAAAATCAATCGAAAGTCTAAAAACCTTTGCACGAGGCTTCGCCTGAAAGATAGATGCCGTTTTTCGAGAAGTTGTGATTCGACGTTCAATGTATGTGCATGAGAGCCCCGATAAAAGGACAGAAAATCACGCATCACCTGCATTGCTCCAATTCCATCCAGACACGCATGGTGAATTTGAAAAGTGACTGAACTGCTCTCATCATCAACGCGGACGTAGGCACGCAGGCCAATCTCCTGAATAAGATCGATTTCGGCAGATTGATGAGGAAAAACAAACTCGGATGCCCCGCGCTGCCAGTCGATAAATGCTTTGAAACCCGAATTTAGAATCAACCATCTGAGATGCGAACGCCGATGAATCTCGGGGCCATTGACTCTTGAACGCAAAAACGGATGAGCGTTTTGGCACATTTCGAGCGCGTATTCAAAGCGCTCTTTGTTCAGAACCCCTTTGAAACGCATAAAAGCCAGAATTGAAATCGGGTATCGTTCGCTTTGCTCGTTTAGAAAGAAGTGCTCATAAGACGAAAGAGTGAGAGTCTCTTTGACTGGCAGCTTCGCTGTTTCGAGGTAAATTCGGCACAGGTCGCCGATGAGTTTAACTGTTGCAGACCCGGCTTCTTTTTCAATGTGCAGCAGATGACTCAGAGG
>CAYWSV010000256.1:0-777 GCA_964460155.1 uncultured Oligoflexia bacterium
CGGCCTATGACAAATCGGGTCAACCTAGTCACCTTGTTGCTTACATTTCCAACGCCCTGTTTCAGACAATGTATGGCTCGCATGCATGGACGGGTGTTTTTATCTCTGGACTTTGGCTTCTATTTACCCGCACGAGCTCCGGATATTTGGTCCATTGCCGCACGACAGGGCTGCGCTTTGAGTGTGTCTTTGCCTGCGGTCCATTGGATACCCCCGTTGTGAGTTTCTTCAGGCGTGGTCGAAAAGTGGCGACCAGTACGGTCAAAAGCCTCACTCTCGATGAACTCGAATGGGATGACCGCGGCGTTCATTGGCTCTCGCGGCGTCTCGTGAGGTTTATCCAGAACGAAACAAACCCTGGTATCAGTGAATGGGTGCAGTCCAATCCTCATCCCATAATTCATATTTTGCCGGAAAGAGCCCTGCCGCGTGACTTCAGAGCCGCTGCAGTGAACCTGCAGTGAGTGAAAGCCGGACGGACTGCTTGTCACCGCGGATGACGCAGGCTAGAAGACCGCCGATACATGTATTTATTCGCCAAAGAGGTCTTCTTCATGCTTCTCCGTTCGCACAACCGCACCGTTTCGCAGACGCGTCCCGTCAAAATCACACCCAACTTTACCAACCTTCCCCTAGGTTCGGTTCTCGTTGAGTACGGCGAAACGCGAGTTATGTGCACAGCAACAGTTGAAGACAGCGTTCCTAATTGGATGCGCGGCACGCGTGGTCAGGGCTGGCTCACGGCGGAATATTCGCTGCTGCCCGCATCGACCTCGG
>CAYWSV010000256.1:787-1256 GCA_964460155.1 uncultured Oligoflexia bacterium
GGAGCGTACACGACGCGAAAGACAAAATATTTCTGGGCGAACACAGGAAATCCAACGTCTGATTGGTCGCAGTTTACGTGCGGTTGTCGATCTCAAACAGCTCGGTGAACGAACCATCACCATCGACTGCGATGTGCTTCAGGCCGATGGCGGTACCCGCACTGCGGCAATCACGGGCGCTTACGTTGCTCTCAAGCTCGCTGTCGAAAAACTCATCAAAATGAACAAGCTCAAAACCAACCCCATCCGCGAAGCAGTCGCTGCCGTTTCGGTCGGAATTGTTGAAGGAACAATGCTTGTTGACCTCGATTACATCGAAGACCAAAAAGCAGATGTAGATATGAACATCGTGCAAACCAGCTCAGGGCTGCTGCTCGAAGTTCAGGGAACCGCAGAAAAACAAGCATTTTCACGTGCTCGTGAACATACTGAAGCACTTGGTAAAATTGATGATTTCAGCAAAGAACAA
>CAYWSV010000256.1:1266-3521 GCA_964460155.1 uncultured Oligoflexia bacterium
AACGGACTCCTCGACATGGCGCAGGCTGCGCTGGTGGACATCTTCGAGGAACAGAATGTAGCCTCGGTCTAATTAAAAAAGATTCACGGGGTTCGATTCGATGGAACTGTCTCCTGCCGATTTTCTCGTAGACTCGCTCACAGCTCGCTACGGAGCTGCGACGCGCATGTCCCCTCTGCAGGGGTCGTTTCTCACGCACCAGTTTCTGGACGACACACTCGATCGCATTTTGGTCAACATTACAGTTCGTCAACTCGAATCTCACCCTCTTGCAGGCTCCGACACGGCTGCTCATCTCGCCTCGCTCGAACTTGCGGGACCGCGCGAAAAGATCTTCTGGGATCCTGCGAACACACGCGTAGCGATCTGCACGTGCGGCGGACTTGCTCCTGGCCTTAACAATGTTGTGCAGAGCATGGTGACCATGCTTCACGACCGTTATCAGGTCAGAAACATCTTCGGTGTTCCATACGGCTACTATGGCTTTGCCCACGACGCCGAATCCAAGCGCTTCAAATTTCCGTGGCGCCGACTTGATACACGGTCGGTTCAAAACATCGATTTTGAAGCGGGCTCGATTCTGGGAAGCGCACGAGGCAATTCTGACCCCAAAGCGATTGTCGACGCACTTGTCCTGCGCGATGTGAATATCATCTTCACCATTGGTGGCGATGGAACTCTCGCGGGCGCAAACGCGATTTACAAAGAAGTCACGAACCGCAACCTCCCCATCGCAGTGATTGGTATTCCCAAAACAATCGACAACGATATTCTCTGGGTTTCCAAGAGCTTTGGATTCGAAACTGCTGTGGGCAAGGCTGTGGAAGCATTGCGCTGCGCACAAACTGAAGCTCGCGGCGCTGTGAACGGAATCGGCCTTGTGAAAATCATGGGCCGTCAATCGGGTGCACTCACAGCAAGTGCAGCAGCAGCTATGAACGACATCGATTTTGTCCTTATTCCCGAGGTCGAACTCGTTCTTGAAGGCGAACATGGATTTTTGAATGTTCTCACCCGCCGTGTACTTGAAAAGGGCTACGCAACAATTGCTGTTGCCGAGGGTGCAGGGCAAAACCTATTTCCTGATGCCGGTACCGAACACGATGCCAGCGGTAACGTTAAACTCAAAGACATCGGCCGCCATTTGAAAGAAATCATTCCGCAGAATTTTAAGCGCCAGAGTATTGAAACAACGCTTAAATACATTGACCCGAGTTATATGCTCAGAGCCCAAACAACATCATCGGACGATTCTGTATTCTGCGCAGCACTTGGTCAAAACGCCGTTCATGCAGCAATGGCCGGAAAAACTGGAATGATGGTGGGCTACTCGCACGAGCAATTTACCAATGTACCCCTGAAGCTGGTAACGCGGGGTCGAAAAAAATTCGACGTCAACAGCCCGCTTTGGCTCAGCGTTCTTGCCTCCACTGGACAGCCTGCACAGTTCAAAACCACTGACTAACCCTTCGACAGGCCAAAACTCGAAGGTTTCTCTAAATTCAAGCTCAAACACATAAAATTAAAGGGAAAATAAAGAACTCGGTTCACTGTCAATCTGGCAGGAGAATTGCTGTGTACGCGTGCGCGGATGTGCACTCAGGAGTCATGACACATGTCACAGCCAAACCGCTTTCGACGGTTCAGAAAACTACACCATCGCTATTGGATGGGTGGACTGTTCACAGGCGTGTTGATTGGACTTCTGCCCGCTTGCAAATGGACACCCCCAGAAGGCATTGCCAATGGCACCCAAAGCCTTAAAGCCGACGATGTTCTGGCTGACCACCATGATGGACTCGAAAAGAGTGGATTTAGGATTCCCGAAACTCTTGCTGTGCGTGGTCAATTTAGAGATCTCGACTGGGTCTTCACGCGCGCCGTAGCTTATCCATTACCTGGTCTGAACCGTGGTGCTCTTCAATTAAGTTCGCTGACTGCCGAGGATCTCTCTCGCACTCAGGATCCCTATTACTGCGCCATGCGATGGGACTACGGCTCTCGTTCGGAAGCAGGAATGAGGTTCTTTGCAAACCGAAGGCTGATACTGATTACCCCCACACAAATAGTCCGTGCTGTCGTTGTGAGGGTTGTTGACTGGGGGCCGCCCATTAGCAGCGAAGGTGGAATCATGCTTTCGCAAGCTGCGTTATCTGCACTCGGCATTAGCCCGGGTGCGACAGTCGGTGTTGCATTTGATTCAGATGACAAAGCCGATACAGGCCCACTTGTGCTCGGACGCCAATAAAAACCAA
>CAYWSV010000257.1:0-3492 GCA_964460155.1 uncultured Oligoflexia bacterium
ATTCGAATGCGCTCGGAGGCGCAAACGACGTACTCTTTGCTCGAACTTGAAGAAAGAAAAACTGCTGCAGACAGTCAGGTCAATAGGTTAAAAAGGTTGGTCGAATTGAAGCTTGGTGCTCTGGGCGATGAGCAGGCCACCTGTCAGCTGCAACTTGAGATTGAATCTCAGGAGAAAAGGCTTGCCGGATTGCTTCAAGAGCTCTCGTGCGGGAGCGCGAAAATATCAGAGTTAGAAACTCAGCGCTCGGTGCATTTGAAAATGAAAGAGAGCATAGAACTGCGCGTCTCACAGAGTGTTGAGGCTTTGCGTGCACAACTGATTGCAGGCGAAGAGTGTCCGGTGTGTGGTTCGCGAGAACATCCTTTTGTTGCGCATGTTGCAGAGCATCCTCTACGCGAGCTTCTCAATGAAGCACAGCAAAATCTTGAGGTCGTTCAGAGAGAAATTAATGTTTTTTTGGAAAAGCAAAATCAACTAAGTCGTGAACAGGCAGCAACTGCGTCTGTTCATGAACGCAATCGTTCTCGAGTTGAAGAACTTCAAAAACAAAGACAAGCAAGACTGCACGATTGGACTTCTTTATCCGAAGGACTGGAACTTCAGTCCAGCGATGTTGAAACTCTCGAATATATGCTCAAGCAGGCCGTTTTGTATGCAAAGGATTGCACAACTGCGTTTAAATCTGCGTCCGAATCAGCAGCTGTTTTGCAAAAACTTCAGTCAGATGTACTCGCTCGAAATCAGCAACACATGCAAAAGAGCGTTCAAGTGCAATCTCTGGCTCAAGAGGTCTCGCGCCTTGAAGAGCGACGTGTTCAGTTCAAAGACGCTTTTGAAGCAGCCGCGGAAGAACTCGAGCATGAACTTGTATCTTTGGACAAGTCGGCTTCGGACCCTCAATGGCGCAGTCGTTGGTTGAGCGAGCCGAGTCGTTTTGTTCAGGCGCTCGAAAAAGCTGTTGCGCAGTATCATCAAAAAATACAGGACGCCGAACGACTTCGCATTGCAATTGTTGAACTGAGCCTCCAGCAAAAATCCGCTGATGAAAAGGTTTCTGCCAATGAAGCTGAGTTGGCTTTGGTACAGAAGTCGCATGAGGAACTTTCACATAACCTGAGCCTTTTACTCGCACAGCGACAGAGTCTGTTGAGTGGGCAAGAGGTCACGTCTGTCGAACGCGCGCTCAATCAACGCATTTCAGATTCTGCTGCTGCTCTTCAACGTGCGAAGGACGAACGACATCAGCTGCAGGTCAACGGAGCGGCCTTGATCGAGCGTCTCAAGGGACTCGCCGAGCGGCGCGAGCAACTTCGAGACGGGCTCACAGTGCGCCTTGGCGAAATAGAGCACTCATTGGAGCATGCAGGCGTTTCGTTCAATCCTGAATTTCAAACAAGTGCCACGCTGGATTGGCAAACACTTCCTGATGTTTTGCTCAAAGTGCGCGGGCTGCTCGTTGAACTCGAAACACAGCATGTGCAGTTGCGTGGCGAACTGGATGCAGATGCTCGGGCACGAACTGATTTAGCGGAGCTGACTGCCCGTCGTAATTCATGCGAAGCTGTTTATTTACGTTGGAAACGCCTCAGCGATTTGATTGGCTGTGCAACAGGAAATCGTTTTCGACGCGAGGCTCAAAGGTACACTCTTACAGTATTGCTTGCTCACGCCAATCACCATCTGGAATCATTTGCTCCACGTTATCGCCTGCTCACGCAGGCAGATTCCCTAAATATTCTGATTGAAGATATCGATTCAGGTGGCGAGCTGCGCTCGGTTTATTCTCTTTCCGGCGGTGAATCCTTCCTTGTCTCGCTTGCTTTGGCGATGGGGCTTTCGACGTTGTCGTCCGAGCAAGTTCAAGTGGAGTCTTTGTTTATTGATGAGGGCTTCGGAAGTCTTGATGCAGAATCGTTGAGAATAGCCCTCAACGCGCTCGATGCCCTGCAATCGCAGGGACGAAAAGTGGGAGTCATTTCTCACGTGGGCGACATGGCCGAGCGGATTGGTGTTCAGATTCAAGTGATTCCTCAAGGGCAGGGGCGCAGTCGGGTTGTAGTGCCACGTCTTTTATAGAACTTATTTTATTCGAGGCAGTCTTTTTTGAGAGGCATATTCATATCTTCCCGCTTGAGCAATCACAGTGAGTGATTTAATTCCCTTTTCTGTCCCAAAAGTCTTGAACCAGACAAAAGGTCATTCGTTATCTGCTCGTTTCATCACCCTTCAACAGGAGTTGTTGCATGAAATCGAAGTATCTGGCCTTATCATCAGCTTTGACTGCGGGCTTTTTTGCGCATTCTGCAAACGCGGCAAACCTGAGTTTTAACTTTTTAGTGAACAGCTCGGGCATGGATATTTATGCGTGTGATGCAGGTATTTTGGATCAAGGACTCAGCGGTGCTCAGTCGAATATTCAAGCAAGTGTGGGGACCTACAACAATGGTAATCCTGTAGGCAGTTACAGCCCCATTGGAGTTCAAGGTAACACTCAGTTTGGACCTCCTCCTTTTCACACAGTTGCGTATCCGGGTGGATACCCGAGCTTTACCCCCGTTCTCGGCAAGTTTAGTAACGTGATTGAGAATCTTGGCAGTGGTGGTGGACTCGTTTTCAACATTGCTTCTGATAATTATCAAGCGCGTTACTTTGTCGACATCTGCGTCCGCGGGCCAAATGTTCCCTACCAGCCTGGAACCTACAGCTATCATCTTGATGATGCCGTCACGGCAGTCGATCTTACAGCCCTGAGTTACTTAACGAATGCCAACATTCAAGCTGCAGGTACGGTTGTCTGTGATGCCCGCACGGGCGCACCAGCTGAATGGAGTTCTACCAACATTGTAGATAACCTTACAGTCTTGGCCAACAGTTTCCTGTGGCTTGATGGACTGGGAACGTACCCTCTCTTCCCAGGTGGCTGGGGCAGTCCTTTGGGTACTGGTCCTGTGAACGGCACGGCTGTGAATGTCTTTGGTCCAGCCGGAAAGAACTTCTCGATGCCTGCGCCAGTTAAATATTGCGTAGTGCGTTACATCTTCCGCGAGACTTCGGGTGCGCAGCGTATTTGGGACCCAACGACTGCACGTTTCAACATCAACATGAACTTCTACAACACGACCTATACACCTTAACAGTAAGGATTGAGCTTTATGAAGCCCATGTCATTTGGACTTGTTCTGAAGTTAACCTTGAGTTCAGTGTCGCTCTCGGCATGGGCGGATTTCAAGAGCTCAATTCCTGAAACGATACAGCTTCACGTTGCCCCACAAAGAGGTTGGTCGGGAAGCACCGCAACTGTGCCCCCGACCGCCGTCTTTAGTGGTTTTCAGCAAGCAGATCTGGGTAAGTATCTGACTGTGACGACCGGACCGGAATTTATCAACCTGATCTCCGGACGCTCTGCGTCGTTTACTGGTCTGTTGGCCCCAGATAAATGCACGATTGTCGATGCGCCTTTGAATGTTCGATCATACGACTGGGATTCCA
>CAYWSV010000258.1:0-3482 GCA_964460155.1 uncultured Oligoflexia bacterium
TTTAGAGGACGGACGGCCAGTCTGCTGAACATCATGGTGAGTCTCCCGAGGAACAAAACGAATCAATCGCCCAGCTCCGAAAGCAGGAGCCATGCCAACAAAAAATCTCAATTATTTCAGTTCCGGAGGCGGCTTACAGGTGAGAAAAGGACCGGAAATTGACTCGTTTTCGGACGAAAATGGCTAATCTTCAGCCAGTCTGGCGGGCCTTCTTGCAACCGCTTTCTTGAGGCACGCCTTATTGCACCGCGTCTTATTGCAGCCGCCCCTGAACGAGAGCCAGCTGCTTTTGCCAGTCGGGAAGCTGAAGTCCAAACGTCTCCAAACACTTTTGGTTCGACAAAACAGAATTCGCAGGTCGCTTGGCCGGCGTAGGATAATCGGCGGAGGTGATGCGCGTTACAGTTTTGCATTTGTGTTCACTCGCACGCGGATCCGTGCGGAGAATTTCGCGGGTGAAATCAAACCACGAACATGAACCCGCCGCGCTCAAATGATAAACACCGCTGCGCTCTTGTACGAATTCAAACAAATCGCCGCCCCCAGCAGCCGCCCCATGCGCAGATACCGCAGACATTCCCTGTGCAGATGCTGCACGCACTCCTTGAGCAAGAATCTGCGCCGTGGCGAGCGCAATCATGTAGCTCCACGTAGGTGAGCCCACCTGATCTCCCACCACACGCAATTCTTCACGTTCGCGCGCAAGACGATTCATGGTCTTGTAAAAGTTCGCACCAAAATGGCCATAAACCCAAGCCGTTCTGAAAATAAAGTGTGCACAACCCGACGCACGAATAGCCTCTTCACCGGCCAATTTGGTGCGCGCATAAACACCCTGCGGGCCCGTGGGGTCGGTTTCCGTCCAAGGCTTTGTTGCTGAGCCATCGAACACATAATCGGTTGAATAATGCACAAGCGGTATGCGCGCCTTGTGTGCTAATTCGGCAAGCAAGGCCACCGCATCCACATTCAAGGCCTGCGCTGCAGCAGGCTCGCTCTCTGCTTTGTCGACGGCCGTATACGCCGACGCGTTGACGATGACCCGAGGCCGATAGTCCTCAACAAGGGCGCGCACCTTTGCCGGCTGGGTGGCATCCGCAAGTTCGCGTCCTGCGCACAAAACTTCGCCCAAAGGCGGCAGGGTCAGAGCCAATTCATTTGCCACCTGACCATTGCGGCCAATCACCAAAATCCTTTTCACGCGCGTCAACCCCCAGCAAATTTGGCCTCAACTCTGCCATGTGGTAGTGGACATGTCACTTTTTGCGGGGTTTCACATGAACAAAACGATTCTCGTTACGGGCGGAGCAGGCTTCATTGGTTCGGCAGTTGTGCGCCACCTCATGGCCAACACCAACTACAACATCGTCAATGTCGATAAACTCACCTACGCCGCATCTCCCGAAGCTGTGGGTCAGGCTGCAAAAAGCGAACGCTACACACTTTTGCAAACCGATATTTGCGACCTGCAAGCCCTGCGCAAAGCCTTTGCCCAACACAGGCCCGCAGCAGTGATGCACCTCGCTGCAGAAAGCCATGTCGACCGCTCAATTTCTGGGCCGGGCGCATTTGTGCAAAGCAACATCGTGGGCACCTACAACATGCTTGAAGCGGCACGCGAATATTGGAACGCGCTCTCCGAAGGCGACAAAAAATCATTCCGCTTTCACCACATCTCAACTGACGAAGTGTTTGGCACGCTTGGAGACACAGGCTACTTCACGGAGACATCTCCCTATCAGCCCAATTCTCCATACTCGGCCAGCAAAGCGTCTTCGGACCACCTTGTGCGCGCATGGCACGAAACATTCGGACTCCCTGTGCTGGTGACCAACTGCTCCAACAACTACGGCCCATGGCAGGCGCCCGAAAAACTCATTCCCGTTGTGATTTTGGCCTGCCTGAACGGCAAGCCGATTCCCGTATACGGCGAAGGCAAAAATGTGCGCGACTGGTTGTTTGTCGACGACCACGCGCGAGCGCTCGTCACCGTTGTTGAAAAGGCTGCACCGGGAACGACGTGGAATATTGGCTGCCACAACGATGTTCCCAACCTCACCATCATTCGTAAAATTTGTGCACTGATGGATGAGCTTTCACCCAATAAGGCGAAAGTCGGCAAACACGAAAATTTGATTTCGTTTGTGAAAGATCGCCCCGGACACGATTTCCGTTATGCGATTGACCCCAAGAAAATTGAAACGGAATTGGGCTGGAAACCACTTGCCGATTTCGACGCACACCTCAAAACAACTGTGCGCTGGTATTTGGAGAATCAGGCGTGGTGCGAAACAGCACTTGCGCGCATCAAAGCCTCGCACTAACCCCGGTCCGCCGGGGTTTTATTGTTTCAGGTAATCCACCAACTTCGTGGCAAACGAAAAAGCCACACCGGCAATCGAAATAAAATAGCCCCAGCTCGTCAGATGCATGATGTGTCCCAAAACAATCATCAGGCCATCACGCATCAAAAAACCAAGCGAGAAAAACGTGATTGCCAAAGCAGGCAGTGTGTTGGTCAGGGGAATAACGGGTGGAATTGGTAAGGCCAAAGCGATGGCCGCAAGAATCATTCCCAAACACGCGAGCACTTTCGACAGCCCGTCGGCCAAAAACTCCGCGCGCGGCTTGAGGTATTTTTCAATCCGCACAACGTAGGAATGACTTTTTTCCGCAATCGAAGACACGGTTTTACCATTGAGCGTGACCTTGTCGGCAAAACGAGGCAATGGAAGCGGACGCGGCGAGATGATGCGGAGCGACAACAAAATAATCGCAAAGCCAAACGCAGTTGAGATTCCGGGAATAGGCATGGGAAACAAGAAGGGCAGGCAGAGAAAAATAATCGTGAGCGGTGCGCCATCTTCTCCAAAGAGTTCGTCAATGTGACGCAGAGTCACACTCGAATCCGGATGAATTGCTCTCACCTGTTCCAGCCGCTTCGAAACCATGGCTCCCCTCGCATTGTTGCGCACGATAGGCAGAGAATTGATAATTTTTTGCGCATAAAATCAAGTCTATACAGGGACATTTCACAAGAAAGCCACGCGCGTCCTCCCATCCCACAGCTCAACATAGATGGGCAATTTTTAGCACTTAGACGAAAAGCGCGGGCTTTTAGGGGGCAATCAGACGACTCAAACGTAGTCCGTGTAGCCCGCTTCATCTGCTGTATAAAATGTATCTGGGTTCGCAGGAGTCAGTTCAAGACCACCCTTCAGTTTCTCAACCAAGTTCGGATTCGAAATGAACGGACGACCAAAGGCAATGAGATCTCCTGCCTCGGCCTTGAGGTCGGCTTCTGCGCGATCGCGATCGTATCCACCCGAGAGAATCAGAGTACCGCGGAAATTCTTGCGCATCTTGGCTTTCAATTCATCGCTCACTTTGGGCGCGCCCATCGAGCTGTGGTCCACCAAATGAATGTAGGCAATACGCATTGCGCTCAGTTCGCGTGCGAGGTGAACATACAGTTCATCCAT
>CAYWSV010000259.1:0-3467 GCA_964460155.1 uncultured Oligoflexia bacterium
AACATGTTTAACATTTTCAGCAGGCCACCCGAATTTTGGCTTGCCAGAGCAACGAGAGCCTTAGCATTCACTCCGGGAGTCGGAATGTGAACTCCCAATCTGAAAACCATCAACGCCAGAAGGGTAAAACCAACCCTCTTCAACAACAAATTCTCACCGCTCTCTTCGGCAAGTGCCATCGCGTCCTTACTCCTCGATCTTCACGCCAGCGGCGCTCAGTTTGTCGCGTGTAGTCCCTGACACGCGAACGCCTTTAACAGTCTTCAGAGATTTTGGAACATCTCCAACAGACAACAATTTCACGACCGCTTTATCGCCAGCAACCGTCGCTGCGTCAAGCACTCCGCCCTCAATGTAGGGCTCGATGTCGCGAAGATTCAATGCAAACACTTCAATTGCGTGAACATTCGTGAATCCACGCTTCGGCAAACGACGATACAATGGAGTCTGACCGCCTTCGAAGCCGGGACGAATACTCGAACCCGAGCGAGCTGTCTGACCTTTACCACCGCGTCCACCAGTCTTACCAAGACCACTTCCAGGTCCGCGACCAAGGCGGCGTCTATCTTTAGTAGCACCCTCATTTGGGCGCAAATCTTGCATTCTCACTTAACACCTCTTACTCAGCGGCTTCGACTTTGACCCACTGGATGACCTTGTTAACTTGACCCAGAATCGGATTGAGATTCGGAAGAACGCGTGACTCACCGATTCTCTTCAAGCCAAGAGAAATCAATGTGCGTTTTTGCGATTCAGAGCGTCCAGCGTGACTTCTCATCAGAGTAACTTTGATTTTCTTTGAATTTAAGCTTTGCATGGACAGACCTCATTTACGTGCGTTTACGTATTCTTCGCGTGTCGTCAGCTGACGCAATCCCGAGAACGTTGCCTTAACAACGTTGTGTGGGTTGCGGCTACCCTGAATCTTCGCCATCAGGTTGGGGATTCCAGCAAGCTCAGCAATCGCGCGAACGGCGCTACCTGCAACGATACCCGTACCATCTGGAGCTGGGCTCAAAAGCAACTTGCTTGCGCCGAACTTGGCCTGAACCATGAACGGAATCGTCTGGTTCTCAAGCGGGATGCTCACAAGTGATTTTTTCGCCTGAGCAACTGCCTTACGCACTGCTTCTGGCACTTCTCCAGCTTTACCCAGACCGAACCCAACAGTTCCCTCACGGTCACCAACCACGACGAGAGCCGAAAAGCTCATACGACGTCCACCTTTAACGGTCTTGGAAACGCGAGCGACGCTCACAACGCGGTCTTCAAAGCGATCTTTTTTCTCTTCAGTTCTAACCTGCATGACCTACTCCTTGACCTCTCAGAACTTCAAACCAGATTCACGAGCAGAGTCCGCAAGAGCCTGGACGCGGCCGTGGTAACTAAAACCATTACGGTCAAACACAACATCGGCGAGACCAAGCTTCTTGGCGCGTTCTGCGATTGTTGCACCAATTTTCTTCGCCATATCTTTACCGCGAAGGCCTGACCCACGCAGAGCCTTCTCGAACGACGTTGCCGAGGCAAGGACCTTTTGGCTGTTATCATCAATGAGTTGGACCTGAATATGTCGTGCACTTCTGAAGATGCACAGACGTGGCTTACTCAAGTCAGTCAAACGTCTACGCCAGAAACGCATTTTGCGAAACGCACGCACACGCCTTCTGTTTACAACACGATACATAATGTTCTCCTCGTCGCCTGCTCACATACAGGCCGACATTCCTACGTTCATTTCTTACCGGATGATTTACCGACTTTGGTTGCAATCACTTCACCGACGTAACGAATTCCCTTGCCATGGTATGGCTCAGGAGCGCGTACAGCGCGAACTTGCGCAGCAACACGGCCAACCAACTCTTTGTCAGCGCCGGCGACAACGACCTTACCGGCCTTGTCGACATCGAACGCAACTCCAGCAGGAGGCGTCATGCTCACGGGATGTGAATAACCAACAGTGAGTGTCAGGTTCTTTCCGCTCATCGCTGCACGGTAACCCGTACCAACAAGCTCCAGCTGACGGCTGTAGCCAGTTGTCACGCCTTCAACCATGTTGGCGAGCAAAGTTCTGTAGAGACCCCAAAAGTTGGAGCCATCTTCAACCGCTGGCTGAACAGAAATTTCAGCGCCCGCTTGAGCAATCTTGATTCGACCGAAAGTCTCGCGCTTCAAAGCGCCCTTCGGACCGTTCACTTCGAGAACGGCGCCGTTCAGCTTAACCGTCACACCGTTTGGAACTTTTACAGGTTGTTTGCCAATTCTTGACATAAATCACACTCTCTTCTTGACGCCGCAGATCACCAGATCTGTGCCAAAACTTCGCCGCCAACCTTCTCAGCACGAGCAGCAGAGTCGGTCATAACGCCTTTAGGTGTTGAAAGAATGGCGAACCCGAGACCAGCGCGAACAGGCTTCAGCTTCGCAACAGACGAGTACACGCGGCAACCGGGCTTGGAAACTCGTGAGAGTCCACGAATTGCGGGTGCACCACTTTCGCTGTACTTGACAGCGATCTTGATTTTTCCCTGACCTTCGTCACGAATCAGCCTGAAACCGCGAATGAATCCTTCGGCCTCGAGGATTTTCGTAATGTCCACCTTCAGCTTGCTCGCAGGAACAACCGCATAGCGGAGTCCAGCGCGGCTAGCATTACGAAGGCGGGTCAACATATCTGCAATTGGATCAGTCGTATTCATTTAAATTTACCTCACCAGCTAGCCTTGATCATGCCTGGGATCTGACCATTCAGAGCCAACTTTCTGAGGCACAAACGGCAGACTCCGAAGTCACGATAAAAGGCTCTCGGACGTCCGCACTGATTACAACGATTGTGTGCGCGCGTTGAGAATTTTGGTTTTTTATTAGCTTTGTTAATCATTGCTAAGCGTGCCATCGTTCAAACCTCACTTACGGAATGGCATGTCGAGAAGAGCGAGCAATTCGCGCGCTGCTTCGTCGGTTTTCGCAGAAGTCACGATCGTGATGCTCAGACCACGCGACTTGTCGACTTTATCTGCCTCGATTTCGGGGAAGATAATTTGCTCGCGCAATCCAAGAGAGTAGTTACCGCGACCGTCGAAGCTGTTCACCGAAACTCCGCGGAAGTCACGAACGCGCGGAAGAGCAACGTTCACGAGACGATCGTAGAATTCAAACATTCTCTCACGACGGAGAGTCACTGATGCACCGATTGGCATTCCGGCACGAAGCTTGAATGAAGCAATCGATTTCTTTGCTCTCGTGATCAAAGGCTTTTGACCTGTAATCATTTCAAGCTCAGCAGCGGCTGACTCAAGAGCCTTGATGTTCTGAGTCGCTTCACCCTGACATGTGTTCACAACAATCTTGACGAGCTTTGGCAGCTCCATCACGTTTGTCTCTTTGTGACGCTTCTTCAGTTCTGGAAGAGCAACGTCATTAAATTTAGAAAGGTAGCGAGGCTTCACACCTTTGACGTGTTCGCC
>CAYWSV010000260.1:0-1964 GCA_964460155.1 uncultured Oligoflexia bacterium
GACGCCTTGGCCAGCTCTTTGCTTCGACCGATCGAACACTGCGCCGCAGTGCTTTTGAATCTGTCTACACAGAACTGGTTAAATCCCGCCATCTCATTGCAGCTAATTTTTTTGGCCGACTTCTGACAGGTTCAACGACTGCAAAAATCAGAGGCTTCAACGGTTTTCTCGAATCTCAGTTGTTTCCTGACGACATCCCAACAGAAATTTACGACAGCCTGATTTCAACCGTTCGAAGCAACATTAAGTCTTTGCACCGCAGCATGGGGCTGCGTAAAAAGATTCTTGGCCTCGACAAAGTCTATTTGTATGACCGATATGTTTCTCTTGCTGGCGGCAAAGAAGAAACAAAAATAAGCTTCAAAGACGCCTGCGACCTCATTCTCAAAAGTCTTGCACCACTTGGAACAGAGTACGTCGAAACGGCGCGCAAAGGTCTTACAGAAGAACGCTGGGTCGACTGGGCTGAAAACGAAGGAAAGCGATCGGGAGCATTTTCTTGGGGAACGTTCGACTCCAACCCAGTCATGTTGCTCACATGGACCGGAAGCATGAACGACCTGTTTACGCTTGCGCACGAACTCGGACATTCAATGCACAGTTGGATGTCCAATAAAACCCAACCCTACCATTTGGCAGGCTATACGATTTTCGTAGCTGAAATTGCCAGCACTCTAAATGAAGTGCTGCTGTCGGATTATATTTTAACTCACATGCCTGAAACCACTTTGGCCCGCGATTGTTTGTCGCACTGGCTGCAGGGCTTCGAAGGAACAGTGCTTCGCCAAACGCTGTTCGCGACCTTCGAACGTGATGTCAGTCGACGCGTTGATGCAGGTGAGGCCATGACAGCCGACCTTTTCGACGACGTCTATGCCAATCTTGTTAAAGAATGGTACGGTCCGGAAAGTGGCTTTGACGCACTCAACGCATCAGAATGGATGCGTATTCCGCACTTTTATTCAACCTTCTACGTCTATAAGTATGCAACAAGCTATTGCGCATCTTTAGCACTCTTCGACGAACTCAAGCGAAACGGCAATCAAGACGAAGCTCGCGCGCGCATCCTCGGATTGCTCAAGGCCGGTGGTTCTAAATCTCCGCTGGATATTCTCATGGATGCAGGCGTCGACTTCCGTTCTCCTGCCCCAGTAGAAAAAGCGTTCAAGACCTACGGACGCTTTCTTGATCGGACCGAACAAGCGCTAAATACGCACTAATTTTACTAACGAAATCAGCATTTTTTATCTCCCGCTCAAGTCCTTCGAAAAGCGCGTCGATAAGTACGATAGGAAAGTATGGGAGGTAAAATGCTGAAGATTAACACCATCGCATCACTTTGTTTGGGACTCATGACATTCGCAGCATGCGGACCAACAAACAACAGCAATAATGCCACAAGCAGTGTACAGTCGCTGAGTGACCTTGATGATGAAGATGTCGTCGCCGGACTTGGTTTGGCCGGACTTGGCGATCGCGTTTGCCGACTCAACTTCACGTTCGTCAAAAAAGGTGATGGTGGAGCTTATTCGGTTGTTGGAAATGGGACCACGACAGACAATCTTCCACGCAGTGGATTGGGTCGCGGTTGTTTAAATTTCTGTGTTGCAACGTTCGATGAACTATCAAAAGTCAACAAAGAAAATGGGCTCGAAATTCTTGTCAAGAGCTGCCAATTTGCTGAGCCATCAGCTCCATCAACAGCTGTTGCACCACCTGCACAACCCGCTCCTGCAGTTGCACCACCTGCACAACCCGCTCCTGCAGTTGCACCACAACCCGAGCGCCCCCCACAACCTCAGCAACCCATGAGACCAACAGCATTCCAGTTGAAGACTGAAGCATGCAAAATTATCCAAGTTGATCAGAAATTGATCTTCTCACAGCAAAAAACACGCGCAGAGTGCGTCACGGAATGTGGAAATCGTGCTCAGACTAATCCACAACGTCGTTGTGAATGGGGT
>CAYWSV010000260.1:1974-2789 GCA_964460155.1 uncultured Oligoflexia bacterium
ATCCAACAAACCAATGCTCTATCAAGGGCCGCGGCGGCGCGACTCACTACAGCGCCTTGACCAACCGATTCCAGTGCAGAATGGAATGTAAAGCTCGCGCTGACAAGGCATTCCGTACGTGCGACTGGGGCGGTGAGAACGTGAGAGAATAATCACGGGATCGAAAGTCTCTGACAAGCCTCCGGCTCTTCACCGAGCCGGAGGTTTTTTTTCGTGCTACAATAGATGCACGTTTGCGGACAACAGCGGAGCACCCATGACGGCCTCATCTCGTCATTCCTTCTACGACAATCTCGGACTCGGCACGCTGCTGGCGTGCGTCGCTGGCGTCGTAAACGCAATCGGTTTTGTCGCATTTGGTGGATTTGTTACACATGTTTCAGGCAATGCCACACGATCTGCGGTCGAGTATTCAGAGGGACATTTTATAATTGCGGGTGTCTTTTTTCTCGGAATATTATTTTTTATTGCCGGTGCAATGACAACAACGCTCTTGATGCGCGGCTATTCCATTGAGTCGCCCAAGGCATACTACGGATTTCCTTTGTTGCTCGAGGCGATCTTGATTGGCTTTGTAGCCTTGAAAGGCTCAACGCACATTGAGGTTGGAAAGACTCATGAAATCTCAAAACTCGGTGACGCGTGGTACATCAATACATTGACCTTTTCGATGGGACTTCAAAATGCAATCATTCGGCAAAACTCAGGAATTATTATTCGCACAACTCACATGACAGGTATCGTCACAGACGTTGGTATCGCGCTGGGGAGAGTTCTGAGCCACATCAACTCAAAAATCATGAATAACCCCAGGG
>CAYWSV010000260.1:2799-3429 GCA_964460155.1 uncultured Oligoflexia bacterium
GTCAACTAATTCAGTACTGTTCTTCACTTTATAGGCGGTTTCATCTTGAACGATTTTTTGTGAACATCAGCCTGCTTTTATCTTTTCTGGCTGGTGCAGTTCTGGGAACCTTTGGCTATCTTCGCGTTGGCTTTTCTGTGCTTGCCGGCCCACTTCTTGTCTTGATTCTACTCGCCATAGCTAATCTATTTGCTTTAAAACAGAGGACAACAAGCCCGTCACAATAGGAATCACGGAAAGGCTATTGGCTCGTTCGAAACAGAACAAGGACTTCGAAAACGTTTACGCACAAAGGCATTATCATAATTGTTCGCCTGCCGAATATTTTTATGAACGAAAAAATCCGGGCTGACTATCTTAGAAAACAAGATATCGTTGCCCGCGATTTCCCCGTAGCGTGAAAAAAAGAACACATTCTTCGAAATATCTTTCACTTCGGCAAGCAATTTTGAAAAATCATGACTTTCAGCATCTACACTTTGCACATTCGCCGAGGACTCGAAAAATCGATATTTATATGCTGTTTCTGAACTATTCATATTCAAAAACTCGCGATGATAAAGCTTCTGACCACCCTTTTGCAACTCCGGCCGATCGTAATTCTCGGCAACAAAAACGAAAGACTGCCAA
>CAYWSV010000261.1:0-3427 GCA_964460155.1 uncultured Oligoflexia bacterium
GAAAGCAATATATTCGAGCTCACTCCGCCCACCATGAAAATGTCGGTGTTCGCAATGACCTGACGGGTTGTTTCATCTGCTGGACCTTCAGGAATGTATTGGCTGATGCGATTGTAGATTGCGTTCAAATTATTTCCCTTAAGGAAAATACTGAGATTCTTTCTCCAATCGAAACCGGGCTCAAGAACCACATTCGCAATTGCATTAAATGCGGCAGATGGAGTGAGCGTGGGCGGCTGCTGAAAACCAGGGACTTGAAAAAACTGAACAGGGATATCCTCAAACCGTTCAGTGTCGGTGACAATCGTCATGCGACTCGGCTTGGACAAATCAAGAAAACGCACTGGACTCAAATGTCCACCGCGCACATCCGCGAGCGACAATCCACTGATCGAGACCAACTGCGGTCCAACAAATTTAGCAATGACTTTTTGAGACCCAATCAATCTAAGTCCATTAAATACTGCAACAGCGTTTGCAGCACTGTTCGAAAGGACCAGTGATTCGCCGTCTTTCTCAATTTTTTGCCATGGAATTTTGCTGATGAATGAAAGCAATGAGTTTGCACCAAAAGTCGAAAACAGTTCCTGAACTGTTTTTCTGTCGAAATCTGCGCGCGTCAGCGAAATGCTCGTTAGACTCTTCATAAGCTCGCTAAAGACATCGACTCCCGCCTGCCACTGATCAGCAGGAATTCGATCGTCAGGACGCACCTGACAATTCTGCAAACCAAACTCCTTGCACCATGTTGCAAAGTCGAGAGCAGCCAGCTGAGAGATTGCATTAATTTCTGAATCAACCTGTCGCTCGGTGCCACACGAGACAAGCAGACCTGTACCGACAATTCCTCCAACCAAAGACACAGCAACAGCAATCGGACGCAGGGACAATGCTTTCATGAAGCAACCTCGCAAGTGTACAGTGGGCGCAGGTGGAGTTTGAGAACCTTCCTTGCAACCCACAGCAAAAAACCTGCCAGCCAAAATAATCAGAAAAGAAATCTGATCGTCGGGCTGACGCCAATTAAATTCCGAAAACTATGACATATTTTTCTGCTTGCCAGCTAAGCACAGATTACAAGGGGCTGCAAAGAGTTTTTACACTGTTGACAATTTGTTCAATAAAAAAAGCAGCACAAGATGTGCTGCTTTTTATGACTTACAAACAGAGTTCTGATTATGGACCGATGAACCAACTGGTCTGCATTGTACCCGGTGGATTAATGTAATCAGAGAATACATTTGGTTCAATTTTTATGCGACGCGCTTGTGTTGTGAGCGTCATTGCACGACACGCGCCCGCCGGTGAAAGATAACTTCCCACCAAAACCGATTCCATCAGATTCGATGTGAATGCGTAATCGAGGCCCGTGTTTTCAAACCGGTAAAAGAATTTCGAATTGAAACTGAAGTGCATAAGTGTTGCGTTGATAGCTGTGGCCTGCTGAGATGTACACGGGTTCATGTACGCTTGTCCGGAACAATTATTATTCACGAACAAAGGCACTGCACAACCGATCATATTTCCCGTGACGAGCCCCAGCTGTTGATTACTTTCGCTTACTGCATCGCCACCCGGAAGTGCCATCGAATTTGCAACTTGATATATTGTAAATTTATCGTCTGCTAATGAGCGGACGTACAATCCACTCGCAAGTGAATTCGCAGTTTGTGATGCTCCAGAATATGGAAACGTGACGTAACTAATCAACGCACCCAACGGATTATCGGCACTCTTATAAACCTTCAAACCACTCGACACAGCGTTGCACGTATATGCCGTGCTGACGATCTCACTTGATTCAAGAACGCCATTGTTCGCAATTCCGTTTCCACGGCCGTCATCAACGCCGGATTCGAATTTTTGTCCGCCACCTGCACAGTTCGGACCGGGTGCTTCTTGAGACGTTTTCACCATTGCTGCTGGCCCAGCAGGACCTTCGCGACCAGCTGCTCCGCGTTCGCCCGCAGGTCCTTGGGGACCTTGTGGTCCAATTGGACCCTCTGGTCCTTGCGGTCCTTCCGGACCTTTGCTTGGCGTAATTTTTTTGGCCGCGAGTGAGATGGCATCGGGGTCGATGCTTGTCGCCGCTTCCCACTTGTCGCGCAGGCAATAGCGAAATTGCGTTTCGGAAACCACATACACCAAGCGCCTGTGATTCGATGCGTCACATCGCGGAAGCGCCCGCTCTGTATCGAAAACCGCAGGTGCGCTGGATCCGGCCGTGGAAAGAGCCTCGCCATAGCGTGAAACTGTCTTCTTAGAGGATGAGCCAAATTCGCAGGCTATCAACCCCATGCACCCCAAGAGGGTGAGGAGTACAGTGCGAGATGGATTTGCAGCACATTCACCGGGTCTCCAAGATCCCTGCTGCGCGACTTTGCGTTTCACTCGTCGTCCCTCCACACAATCGGTGCCCGTCCTAACTGGACACTCTTTGCCTAGGTGTCGTCGGGCCTGTGGGGAAACTTGAGAAATATTTTTTAAAAAATCATGAGTTCAAAATAATTCTAGGAATAACAATATTTTATTGTGAAAAACGGAATGGCTTACGGATGAATTTACAGGCTGAGCTAGGCTTTAGCTCAAGCTTCGAACGAAAGTTCGGAAAGAAGTGGAGCCCATATCGGGGCTTGAACCCGAGACCTCTTCCTTACCAAGGAAGTGCTCTACCGCTGAGCTACATGGGCATGAAGCCAAGGTGGCAACCAACTATCAGGGCACCACCTTGGAGTCAAGCCGACTCAAAGCCCCTCACGCTGCTTTTACTCTCTGCACAAGTCGCGCATGCGCAGGTAGAGGTCGTCGAGGAATTCGTCGTCGAAGTTTTCGCGCACCAAGCGGACTTCATCATCGGTGAGTGCGTTGGTGTAGTCGACGAACCGGCGCAATTGAAGGTCAGACAGCATCACGCCCGACTGCGAACGGCTTTGCTGCTGCTGAGCGGGGATGAGCTTGCCTGTTTTCACCTGTGCTTGACCCTGCGACACAGGGATATCTTTGGCTTTCACTTGAGCCTGTGACTGAGTTTGGCCTTGTTGCATAGGAATATCCTTAGCCTTCACTTGCGCCTGTGACTGAGCTTGACCCTGTGAAACAGGGATGTCTTTGCCCTTCACCTGCGCCTGTGACTGAGTTTGGCCTTGTTGCATAGGAATATCTTTAGCCTTCACTTGCGCCTGTGACTGAGCTTGACCCTGTGAAACAGGAATGTCTTTGCCCTTCACCTGTGCCTGTGACTGAGCTTGGCCCTGTTGCGTTGGGATATCTTTAGCCTTCACTTGCGCCTGTGACTGAGCTTGACCCTGTGAAACAGGAATGTCTTTGCCCTTCACCTGTGCCTGTGACTGAGCTTGGCCCTGTTGCGTTGGGATATCTTTAGCCTTCACTTGCGCCTGTGACTGAGCTTGACCCTGTGAAACAGGAA
>CAYWSV010000262.1:0-3406 GCA_964460155.1 uncultured Oligoflexia bacterium
TCACACCCATTATAGGTTGTGCATAATCCTCACGAAAAACCTTGCTTCGTATAAGCCAGTCTGGCGAAAAATCTGCTCGAATTAAACGGCAACCTTGTAAGGCTAGATCCACAAGTTGTTCATCGGTCTGTTTCCATTCCTCCGACCCTGTGTGCACATATTTGGCAAAATAGACGAGCGTTTCATTGTCGTACTGGGCCGAATCAACAAAATTTGTGTGTTCAATTGCAGCCAGAAATGGCTGTAAGGCAGTGCGCTTCAAACTGTACCAATAGTGGTCGCCTAATTTTTGATTCAATGCGAGCACAATCACCTGCACACCCAACGAAGGCTGGCCCAGCGTCGCTTTAACGTGCTCGGGAGCATGGTGTCCAACGAGTGCTGAAAACGCGCGCGGAGATGCAGCAACAACAACAGCATCATGCTCCTGAATTCCATGGCCAGTGGCAGCCACAGTCCAACCCTCACGGGTTCTGTCGACATGAATTTTTTGCGCATCTTTGAGAATGCGCACGCCCTGTCGCCCGAGATACTCTTCAGCTCTGCGAATGTAGTTATCGAAACCGCCCCGATATGTTCCAAGTTCAGCTGTTCTGCATTTAAGACGCGACCACAGCCATGCCATGTTGACATCCGACGAGTAACGCTCACCAAATTTGCCAACCAACAATGGCTGCCAAATTTTTCTGTAGCCGTCTTCGCCCATGTATTTGAGACACCACTCTTCGGCAGTCATGCCCTCAAGATGCTTCCAGTTCCAATACATTTTGAGAAATGCCAAACACGCACCCATGCGCAAGCGACCAACAAAACTCAGCTCGGGAAATTTCAAGAGTGAACGCGCAGAGTCGAGCTGCACAAAATCATGGGTGTCTGTTTGAATCACGGTCGAGGGACGTTTGAATTCAAGACCTTCTTCGGCACCCCAGATTTTTGCATATTTGAACACGTGTTTATCGGTGCGAAACCAATGATGGTAATAACTTTCTAACGTGGAGCTCCAAGTCATTTCTTGAAAACCCGAAGCCAGCCCACCGAGTTTTGTATTTTTTTCATAAAGAACGACTTCTACGCCGCGCTGCGCAAGCACGGTTGCACACGAGAGTCCGGTAAAACCTCCGCCGATGACTGCCACCTGCATGCATGACTCCAACTCACTGTTCTCACATGAGTGTACCTAATTCTTGCTCATGTGCATGCGCATCTCAGGGCTGAACCCTTGCGACCGCCAAACTCATGAATACCCCAGCTTGGGAGAAGAAAGAAAAAGTCAAGTTCAAGAGAAAGACACTTAAAACTTCCAAAATCGCAACAGAAGGTCATAATCGGCCGTTCATGGGTTTGTTATAAGAAGGCTCTCAGCAAATGACCTTCAATTTTTGAACAGGGAGTTCAGCGTGACGGAAACGTTCAGAGCCTCGGTACGGGCGTTGCAAATTTTGGGACGTGCCCGGCTCGATGATGCGATAGGCACCCGCTGGGCACTTTTGCATTCGGCGGGTCTCAACATTCTGCGCCAAATGCACCCTCGCCATCTTGCGGATGAACTCATTGAAAACAAAATCAACTGGTCTGCTGTACTGGACTTATCGGCAACGGGGCTGCGCAAACTGCCACAAATTGCATTGCATGCGGACGCATGGGCAGAGGAAGCAGCACGTCATCCAGACACATTCAATAAATTTGCGAGCTGGTGCGGATTTTTGGGGACAACTGAACACCTGCTGCTCGACGAAATGATTCGCAACGGCACACTCGCCGTGCGCACTTCACGCAACACACTCTTGTGTTCGTATCAATTGCATTGCGAGTTGATGGACAGTGATTCGGCTGCTGCTTTTAATGCAACACTCAGAGCGGCAGGGTGTTCTTTTAAACCATTAACCCAGCAGCTCTTTTTAGAACTGCTGGGTAAACTCGATAAGGTTAACGCCGCCTAAAGCGATTTAGTTCTCTTCAGCGTGGCGCTCGGTGAGCATTTCCCAGCGCTTTGGAGAACGCCAGAGGCTCGAGAGGAACAATTCGCGCATGTGTCCAAATTCGCGCGGCAGGTGATCGTAGAGTTTGTGGAAAAACTCTTCATGACCCAACATCTCTTGCTTCCACTCTTCACGATCGATCGTCATGATGTTGTTGAACTGCTTGGCTGAGAAATCCAATCCGCGCCAGTCAAGATCAGAGTATTGAGGCATCCAGCCCAACGGACTCTCGACTGCAGAGGATTTGCCCTGCACACGTTCAACAACCCACTTCAGAACGCGCATATTGTCGCCGAATCCGGGCCACAGGAATTTGCCACTGTCGTCCTTGCGGAACCAGTTCACGCAGAACATGCGTGGTGGATTCGAAAGACCACGGCCGACTTGCAACCAATGATTGAAATATTCGCCCATGTGGTAACCACAGAAGGGAAGCATCGCGATCGGATCGCGACGCACTTCGCCCACCGTACCCGCAGCTGCCGCTGTGGTTTCAGAACCGATGGTCGCTGCGAGATACACACCGAAATTCCAGTTGAACGATTGCACAACAAGCGGCAGCGTTGTTGCACGACGTCCACCAAAGATAATCGCGCTGACAGGCACTCCTGCTGGATTTTCCCAATCTTCGTCGATGACCGGACACTGGTGAGCCGGTGCCGTAAAGCGCGCGTTTGGATGTGCGGCCTTGCGTCCGCAATCGGGAGTCCAAGGTTGTCCTTGCCAATCGGTGAGCTGAGCAGGTGGAACATCGGTCATGCCTTCCCACCACACGTCGCCATCAGGGGTGAGCGCCACGTTCGTAAAAATCGTGTTGGATTCGATGGTCTTCATGGCGTTGGGGTTCGTCTTCATTGACGTTCCAGGAGCCACTCCAAAAAATCCAGCTTCAGGGTTGATGGCGTACAAACGTCCATCTTCGCCGGGACGCAGCCACGCAATGTCATCTCCCAGTGTTGTAATCTTCCAGCCTGTCATTTCTTTTGGAGGAATGAGCATCGCAAGATTTGTTTTGCCACACGCGCTTGGGAACGCTGCTGTCAAATATGTTTTTTCGCCTTTGGGTGACTCAACTTTCAAAATCAGCATGTGCTCTGCAAGCCAACCTTGATCGCGACCCATGGCCGAAGCAATACGCAATGCAAAACATTTCTTTCCAAGAAGTGCGTTGCCACCGTATCCACTTCCATAGGACCAAATTGCACGTTCTTCCGGGTAATGAACAATATATTTTGTGTCTTTGTTGCATGGCCATGGAACATCTTTTTGGCCTTGCGCGAGCGGTGCACCCACCGAGTGTACGCACTTCACAAACTCGCCATCTTGCCCGAGCGCCTGACCAACCTGCCGGCCCATGCGCGTCATCGTACGCATGCTGACCGCAACGTAAGGAGAGTCGGAAATCTCGCTTCCCCCCTTGCTCAAGC
>CAYWSV010000263.1:0-3405 GCA_964460155.1 uncultured Oligoflexia bacterium
TCAATGCATGTCGGCCACTTCGGTGGCAAACCTCAGCTAAACGATTCAATCTACTTTTCGACGGACCATCAGAGCAGATCAATTCAGTAAGAAAATTGAGTCTTCCGCCAACAGAGACCAGTTCAGAAAACTCCGCATGAAAGCGAGAACGATTCAGCAAAACGAAAACGGTCAATACACCCAAGAGATAGAACATCAGAGCCAGTGTAAAAATCACTTTGCCTTCAAGGGTCGCCATATTTGTCAGAATCCGTTCAAACTGACTGCCCATCATGACTACCGAAACAGTGGGAACAAAACCGACAAGAAAACAACTTTGAACCCGTGATTGAGCCGTCTGCTGCCTGAGCCAGCGATGAACTCGGAAAAGCTCGTTGAAAGTTTTATGCCAAAATAAAAATCCACAACCTGATTGTTGCACAGTGAGCAATGACGTCAGAGCAACCTGAGTCAAACGGTTTGCCTGACCACAATCATTGAATGGCAACATCACATCGGTCGACTGCACGAATGGCAATGCCAACGATTTTGAAAAGGATTGAAAACGGTGAATACCCAAGGACCTGAGGCCTAGAATCATTGATTCGCGACGAACGAATCCGCGCTCTTTGAATGCCGCAATACGTTCGAAAATGGATGAAGCAGACTCCCAACCGAAGACCGGTTCTGCTCGAAAAATTCTGCCTCTTTTCAAGGGAGGTCCTCCGTAAGATGCATGGCTGAAACACGTCGTTTCAGTTGCGAGTCACGCTCAAGAAAAACAACTGCATCAAAGGCTCGCAATATCAGATGCCGAACGACAGATGTTGAAAGACTCGGCTCCGCACGCACAAGCAATGCCTCGAGTCGACGCAGTGCATCTTGAGGTGAATTTGCATGGAGGGTTGAAAACGAGCCACGGTGTCCGGTGTGAAGCGCTTGGATCAATGCAAATGCTTCGCGCCCTCGACATTCCCCCACAATAAGACGATCGGGTCTCATTCGGAGAGCCTCTCTAAGTAAATCGTCTAACGAGATTGAACCATGAGAGGCGTCAATGTCACCCTCAAATGTTTTGAGATAAACGCAATTTTTATGGTTCAATCGTATTTCAGGGACATCTTCCAAAATGACGATCCGCTCCTGTGCATCGACACACTCAGCAAGCGCCCGCAATAGAGTTGTCTTGCCTGAGCTTGTCGCACCTGCCAATAAAATATTTTTTTTCGATTTCACCCAATCCAAAAGTGTTCTTCTCTGTTCTTCTGTCACTGTGCCCTGCTTTACCAGCGCTTCTAAACTGCACAGTTGATCGCGATGACAACGGATGCTGACGTATCCCTCTTCACGCGCAATTGGCGCTAAGGCGACGTGCACTCGCGGACCTGAGGCAAGAGCAAAATCGGAACATCCCCGTGAAGTCTCGAGCTCACGTCCAGCTGCGGATGAGTGATGAAGAAGCCACGCACGCAGGTCATCCCAAGACGTAAAGGGTGATGGAATTCCCATGAGCCCCTCCTCTTGTTCGACCCAACATTCCTTGTGACCGTTGAACATAACCTCGCGCACATTCTCACGCCGCAAAACTGAGGTCAGAGGTCCCTCGGCATAAAGATACGATGAAATTAAAAAAACACAGTCAATAAATCGTTGAATTCGATCGAGGGGCATCATCGAGGCCGGAGCAATTCTCTCTACACGCAGCCTCACCAATTCAACGAGAGTCCCAAATGAAATTGACTGACCGCCTCGCGCGTCTCTCCAACTCTCAAAAATGTCGTCGCGCATGAGAATATCAGCTGCTAAAAACCGAAAATCGGGATCATGATACGCTTCAGATGAAGGTAAACATTGCAATACGAAGGACTCTGAGAAGTCGAGACCTCGAGCAACATCCAAGACAACTGACCCCTCACTTGGGACGAATGAACAGAAAAGACGGCGACCTCGGCGGTAAGGATGAACAACCGACAAATAACCAAAGCTTGTTGAGGACCTATCGTCGACGGAAATAAAGCCATTCTTTAAGGTCAGAAGGGCCCACTCGGTGGTCGAAAAGGATTCGCATCGGACATCGCAAACAGAAGATTTACCAATTGAAACCTGACCGGATTCCGAAAGCTCTAGAGCCTTTTCCCAGAGAATCTTGTTCCGAGGACCTTCAAGCCTGACCTTAACGATTGGCACGTTGACCACCGGCAGAAGGCGAAATTTCACGATCACCAATTTCCATGCCATCGACAAACTCAGCAGCCTTTTTGGCCTCATCCGATTTCTGATGAGCTTGCTTTTCAAACGTACTCACATCTGACGCTGAACGACCAGCGATGGCTGCTCCAAGCGAGGCGATTTTCGATTTCAATGCCGCACCGAAAAGTGCGGTCACTGCAATGGAAGCAACGGCGATGACACTCAATAAAACTGCATATTCGGTTAAACCCTGTCCCTTTTGATTCATTTTCATAACGAAAACCTCCTGAAACTCCATCAGTGGCAGACCCTCGGAATACCATCAACAGACCCGGAGAAGGCTGATCAATTTCGATACAAATGATTACAAAAAATCAATCAAAATAGTCTCAAGTGGAAGTAACAAAAAACTCCGATAGGTTCGAGCTGGAGTTCACAAAATGAAGACTATCTTCACTAAATTTTATCACTCAAAAAAAGTTTTCGAAGTCAAGATTCCAAACACCTACCGGGAGCGTTTACGTGGGCTTAAACTCTTCACATACATACATCCCGACTGCGCAGTTGCCTTCAAATCGCCATGCACACTGCATACATTTGGAATGACCACAGACATCTGGCTTGTTGGCCTCAACAAGGACTTCAAACCCATGACAGCACCTGAAAAGTGCCCTCCCAATTCAATTATTTATTCAGGCCCCAACGCGTGTTGGATTGCTGAATTTAAAAACGATCCCACACACAATTTCTATAACTCTTCTCAAGGACAAGTAAGCTTCACAAAACAGTGGAACTTCCATCAGATCTATCTACGTATCCTGAATTTTCTTGCACGCGTTTTTGTGCTTTCACTCATTGCTCTCTTTTTCTCGACCATCGCATTTGCATCCCAGAATCCACTCAAGCTGCCCGTGGGTGAAAGCAAGGAAGTTCGGCTAGACGACGCTCCGCGAAGTCTTGATATCTCTCAACCCGACGTCATCGATGTTCAACGCATCGGAACAACCAACAAAATCCTCATCACAGCTTTGCGGAGTGGCACATCTAAACTCACTGCTCACTTCAACGGAGGGACCTCAAAACAATGGACATTTCTGGTTGGAGTCGCGACCGACGTCATCAATTCTCAACCCACACTTTCGTCTGCAGCACTTCTCAGACTCGCGCGTGAAATACAAAGACGTTCAGGACTCGACACAGTTCTAGACAATGGAAGAATCGTCATCTTCGGACAAA
>CAYWSV010000264.1:0-3289 GCA_964460155.1 uncultured Oligoflexia bacterium
CGAGCACAAGGTCAGAAGACGGCTGACGCAAAGGTGGGGTTGTGAAGGCTGACAGAGGTGGATTTTACGGGAGGGTTCGATCCGCAAAGAGCTGAATTTCGCTTAGACGCTAGATGCAGAGCTTAATTTCGCTTAGACGCCCAGACTTCACCTCAACGTAAATCCGAGCCTTGCTGTCTCAATTGTTATCTTCATAATTATACCCGTATTGATAATTCTACGTTAATCAAATGAGCTGTGCTTCTCTACAAAATTCAATGAATGGAAGAATTCGAACTCCCTCTTCTGGCTCACTCGATTTTCTTCCCAAATGCACCTGAT
This sequence comes from uncultured Oligoflexia bacterium, assembly GCA_964460155.1. Classification (GTDB taxonomy): domain Bacteria; phylum Bdellovibrionota_B; class Oligoflexia; order Silvanigrellales; family Silvanigrellaceae; genus RFOM01. The sequence goes on from CAYWSV010000264.1 coordinate 322, forward strand.
AAAACATCGGAATATTGGTTCTCTCTTTAAAATATCGAATTGCCGGAGACATTTGCTTTTCTCCAGTTTTACATTCAACAGCAAAAATGGGTTTCTTGTCGCGCAAAACGACGAAGTCGATTTCTCGCTTTTCAACATCCCGAAGGAATCGAAGCTCCATCTTTTCACCGTATGCGTCTTCGCGGTAATGGCAATATTTTAAAAGGTGGCTGGCAACCAAATTTTCAAATTTGTACCCATCGCCATTCACTGTGCTCCAATCCCATAAATATAGCTTTTGTTCCTTTTTCACGGCCTTGATTTTTGGAGCGCCAAAAGGAGCAATGCGAAAGCAAAAATAGATTCTTTCGAGAATGGACACCCATGATTCTGCAGTCCGAAAATTCACCTGCAAGTCTTGCGCTAAATTGTTTACGGACAATGGAGAGCCAATGCGATCACTGAGAGAATCAGCAAGCATTTCGATTCCTGAAATGTCCCGAACCAACTCGAGGTCACGGACATCATCCCGAATGATGCGGTAGAGCCTTTCTCGGGTCCAAAGCCTCCACTCTCTTTCATTCGCGGAAAAGAACGGTTCAGGAAATCCTCCAAAATGGATAAGTGTTTTGAGATCATCGCTCGAAGTGATTCCCAATTCAGTGACCGATAATGGATGTAATCGGAGATAACGATAACGACCCAACAACGAGTCGCCACCGCGGCGATAGTAATCGAGACGAGCAGAACCAGTCACAAGAAATTTCTGCACATCCTTCTTTTTATCGTAAAATCCTTTGACGAGACTCCGCCAGTTTTTGAACTTGTGAATCTCATCCAGAATGACAAGCGGCCCGGAGGGAAGAAGACCTTCCCGTAGAGTCTTTCTGTCCGCGAAATCATCCCAATTCAGATAATTCGGGTTGGTGCTCTTTGGTGGTTTAAGAAAATTGAGGCAGAGGGTGGTCTTTCCGACCTGTCGAGGACCACCAATGAAGACCATCTTTTTCTCCAGAAATTCGGCGACGGTCTCACTCAAGTATCTGTCTTTAATGGAACTCGCTGCCATATGTCCTCCAAAAAAGCGAACTCAAACTCTTTTGTATCATACTACAAAAAACTCAGGAGTAAATTGCAGTATAGTACAAATGACTTGGAAAAAGAACAGGCGGTGGCAAAGATGGCGCCGTTTACTTACTCAGTGCGAACTTTTTATTCATCTCCCAGCGCAGGCGGCATGCGTCGCGCACCGCATTGCCTTTGGCCCGAACGCAGGTCAACCCATAAGGCGTTTGAAACTCAAACGTCGCTGTGGCCATCGGAACAGAACTTCAAATCCACCAGCACTGCACGTGATTCTGCAGGCGGATGTCTCGCTGGTCGGATGGAACGGAATTACTTCTTTTTACACCCAGTGAATTTTTAGAACGACTCGTTGCTTTCATTCCTGCACCGAAATTCCACACCACACGCTATTATGGAGTTCTTGCAAGCCGCTCACCGCACCGGAGATATTTCCCGGACAAACAAAAACGCATCTCCTGGGCACAGCTTCTCAAACGCACTTTCAAAATCGACGTGCTCAAGTGTGATAAATGCGGCGGGCGCATGAAACTCGCAGGCGTCGTGTTTGATCAACCCAACATCACAACAACGCTGCGCGCATTGGGTCTCCCACCCCGCATCATTCTGATCGGGTTCTTTCTTCGAACCTGAAGAATCACCACTTAAAATTCGGATCAACGTAGTCTTCCCAGACAACGTCGTAGTCTGCTTCCTTGCGAAATCGGGCAATCATGTCCTTACCTCGTTCATTGGTGAGAATTTCATCAAAAATGAACACGAACTCCTCGAAATCAAATTTCTTCATGTCTTCATCCTGCTTCAACAAGCGCTGAAAGATCTCCTCGATATATTGATATCCGGATTCCTCTCCGAGCTGAGCCAGTGACGCTGCGTATTCGAGTTTGGAAACTACTTTTGAAGATTGATCAAAAAGAGTCCGAGCGAAGGGCAGAATCTCTGCATGTCCGGCTTTCGCAAAAATAAATACTACGTACTTAGTTTCGATGTCCTCGGCATCGTCCGAGAGAAGGCTCTTAATCTCCTCCGCTGAGAATACCTCGGATGGAAAATTCGCAGCAACTTCCGTGGCGGCCTTGGAAAATTCAGAACCCGAAGGATAAAATGTCTGAAAAAACTCTTTAATTTCTTTAATTGAATTCTCCCGATTAGCCACGATCACCTCCCTGATTCCAACTAGGGAATGCACTGTTGACTCGTCCGTCTTTGCCAAAATTCACAGTCACAGTATCACCATCGTAAGAGATCTCCTTCTTAAAACCCATTTCTCCGACAGATATCTTTCTTCCTTCGGTTTTCGCCAAATCGATCGCTTTTTCCAGTGTTTCCGGTGTCCAGGATGCAGGAAAAAGTGTCTTTGAGTTTGGATGTCCAACACCATGCCGAGCGGCGATTTCAAGCTTGGATTTTTCAGACTTTGTCAGCGCACTGTCAGGAAACACCACCCGCTCAACACCATTGGACAGCATCTCTCGCGACACCGGAGCATTTTCGATTGGAGCTTGGGCAAGATAATTTTTAGACCATCCTGCGTATGCAAGCCACCATCAATTCGCACTTTGGTCCCATCGTGACTTATCCGGATCTCACCTTCCCAAATATGTCTCTTGGCATAAGGAGACAATGCAGTGTGAGCCATGAGGGTCGGTGCTGCACGGTCGATGTCCTTTGCGACGGTGACCCGCGTTCCCATGCGCTGCAATCGTGCAAATGCAGCTGTCCATCGTCATTGAAATCGATTGTTTTGTCTGAAAATGCTTCCATCAAACTCAGCGATACGTCGACCGCGGCGTTGAAACGCGCGAGGTCAAGGCCCACCTGAAGAAGAGCCTGAGCTTTCGCAATGGCAAGATCGGCAAGCGAAAAGAGGCCCTGTGATTCCAAACTTTGAGCGCCGTGGTCGAGA
>CAYWSV010000265.1:0-2887 GCA_964460155.1 uncultured Oligoflexia bacterium
AATAACCTTCACTTTCGTGGTGAGGATCTGCAGGCAACATGAGCGTCATGCCCTGAGCGTTCTTTCCAAGCTCCGCGGCGAGTGGCGTTCGTGGACTCACAGGAAACACAGCGTGCTGACCCAAAACAGGCCCCGTGCGCGCCAAATCGAACGCAGAGATGGCAACAACCAACGCAAGTATTACACCCACTTTGACTGCGCCACCGCGTTTTTCCCGTTGGTCCCACAACCACTGAGCGCACAGCGCAAAAAGAAGAATCATGCAGACAAGAGAGATAAATTGAGCGCGCACACCCACACGAAACATGGGCGCAAAAATACGGGTCAACCAACCCAAGCTGAGGCCGACGTCTGTGCGCATTCCAAACAAAACCATAACGACACAAACAGACATTATGAGAGTTTTGTATGGAATTTTTTCCGAGTTGCGCTTTTCTGCGCGCCACGCCCAAAAAACAAAAAGTGGCAGAACGAGTCCCCAGCGGAAGGTAAATTCGTGGGTGTTTCGACCATAGATTTTCGGAGCGACGTTTTCTGGAAGAGGAATGAACCACGAATCAAAAAGAGCGAGAGGATTCTTCAGTCCGTAGCCTAAAAACTCGCGCGCTGCATTTGTTTCTCGAGCTGTTGGGGACTTAGCCTCAAGAGCAGCGGGAGCGTCTCCAAATCGTTCGAGCAATGCGGTCAGTTTAAAGAGCGTCACTGAGGGATGCGACAAACAGAGAAGAACAACAATGCCCAACGCAGCCGGCCAGAAGGTTTTCGCCTGAACAAGAAAAAATGCTGCGGGCTTTTCTCTCAATCGGCTCCATTGATGAGCAACGATGAGAGTGAGGCAGGCCCAAAAGCTAAAATAGCCAAAATATTCATTCGATAAAAAAGAAAGCCAAAGGGCAAAAGCAACTCCAAGAGCGCGCCAACGAGAAGGTGCTTGGGCATATTTGAGGGCGGCAATAAGAGCGAGCATCGGCCCGTAGATAAACACAAGGCCATTGTGACCAGACATTCTGAAAGACGTATTCTCTACGCCGAGCATCAAGACAACAAAAACGTATCTCCAGAATGTGCGCAGCCCAAAAGCCGCGGCAAAAAACCAACCCACAATACCAGCAAGAAGATATTGAATAGCGATAACAATGTCGTAGTTATTATCAGGCGAAAGACCCAGCTGGGTCACAAACACATACATCAACCGCCATGCTGGGTTGACGACAGGAATTGGATCCATTTGACCTGCACCAAACAAAACAGGACGAAGAAGATCTCCATCGAGAAAAACGGACCAACCTTGCTGCTTAAACTGTTGACCAACTTCCCAAATCCATCCGGTTGTTCCAGCTGCATCGCCATATGCACCCAAGGCCATTCCCGGTTGTGCAAATGCAGGCCACAGTCGCCACGCTGTTAAAGCAACGAGAAAAACAAGAAAAGCAATGAAGTGTGCGCGCGAGGACACGTTAGCTCCTTGCCTCCCCGGACGAAAGCTTGGGAAAACTCCCACGCAACACACGCAGTGTATTAACTACAACACCATGCAAAATCGCAGCTCCGAATGTGAGAAGCGTTCCCAAGTGGAGTGGCATGAGTACAAAAAATTCCCGCGGCGAACGCACAAAGGCCACCACGGAGGCGGCCATGGCACACAAGCCTGCAAGTATAACCGATAGTGTTGCGGCTGGTGCAACGAAAAGACCAATGATCGCCGCAATGCAAGACAAGATGCCAGCCGAAACGATCCAAAACGAGGGTCCGCTGCGGCGAATGAAAATGTGATATTCAACGAAACTCGGCCCACGCTCCCAGAGTCGATACAGAAAGTCGCGCGCATTCTCGCGCGGCCACCAGCGAATGGCCAGTCGTGCATCAACCCAAATCGGATTCCTTTCGACAATCACCTTCATCAGGGCCGTATCGTCTGAGAGAACTTCCACTTCAGAAAATTTTTCACAGGCAAATAGAAAATCGGAACGCAGGCAAAGGAAAATAGTCGTTCCCTTCAGGAACTGATCATAATTCTCGGCCGTCAGAAAGAATCCACGCTCAGCCGCTTCAAAATGCTTTCTGAACAGAACGCGGTGCGTGCGGTCCCAGTAGAGGGAAAAAATGCTTGTGGTGGTGTCGATGTTCACAACACCCATAATGGAGTTGTGTTTGGGCACGAGCTCAACGAGGGCTTCGTTGAAGCCATCTTCAAGTTCCAAACGTGTATCGAGAAAAAGTATTTTCTCGCACTTCGATGCTTTCGCCCCTTCCCAACGGGCCTGAAAGCGACCTTTGTTTTTTTCGAGTGTCACCACGCGGACTGTTTGGGAATGCTGCTCAGCGAAATTCTTCAGAAGCTGAGGAGTTTGATCTGTCGAACCATCGTCAACAAGCAAAACCTCACGCAAATGATTCAATAACCCACTCTCTCCCAACGACTTAAAAAGTCGAGGCAGATGCTCGGCCATATTGTAGGTTGGGATAATTAAACTTAGGTCTAGACTCATGTTGATGCACCCAACAAATGCCGCGCAACGGTGAAGCTTGGCTTCACATCCGTCGAAACGCGAGGACGACTCCAGCGCAACGGATCGGCAAGAAAATCTTCGATGACTGTGAAATCTTTCATGCTCAACAGCGCATTGTGACCCAGCCCCTCGCGGCGCTCGCTCTCTTTGCGCAACACCAAACAGGCCTTGCCCAAGAAGTAACACTCCTCTTGGTTGCTCCCGCCGTCGGTGATCACAAACTCAGCGCGTTCGAGCAAATGCGTAAAATCAAAATACGATTGCCGCGGCAGTGCCACGATGTTTGGATTCTTTGTGAGCTTTTCAAGCAGCCCCAAAGAGGCGAGCGCAACCTCGGCCGGCTTGTGAATAATAGTGACGCAGGGAATCTGTGTGCT
>CAYWSV010000265.1:2897-3280 GCA_964460155.1 uncultured Oligoflexia bacterium
TTTGATATCATATTATCTAAAGCAGCACCACCAGTTATATAAACTTCATCGAATAACTGTCTCATTTGGTTTTCACTAATTGCTAATTCCAATGCACTTTCCGTCGCTATCGTGCAATACAATTCAAACAAACACGTTCAAGAATACCTTGCAGGAACACCTTATCTAAAAGGTTCTCCTGCCTGTGGCACACGAAGAGAAAGAATCGCGGCGGAAGTTTGAGTGCGACTTCGGGATTCAGTTCTTTGCTCAGGGCCATGCGCATGCCATCGAGCAGTGTGTTTTCGAGTGTGTCGATGATTTTTATTTTTTGACTGCGGCCAGATTTCAGCAGGTTCCCACAGGCCCATGCACCCGGACAAAAAGCCCAGCGCGCAAAACGC
>CAYWSV010000266.1:0-3238 GCA_964460155.1 uncultured Oligoflexia bacterium
AAAAACCGCTACGAGGGGCGGCTAGAAGATGGGCCTACCTGCTGTGACCAGTACCGTTGCTGCCTTCCGGCCCTGGCGGGGTTGGATGGACACACCATCAGACGTCCTCTAGCCACCTCTCCTAGCGGCTTCATATCAGGGCTAGACGTAAACCCGAGGCGGGTCAAGTCCTACGCCCCGCCTGTGTGACCGGCCGCTTGCGAATCTCTAAACTGCTCTTTAGGTGGGCAATTTTTGAGTGTTCAGTTTTGACACCAACGCTGCAGTTTCAATTGTTTGGACCGATTCCTTGCAGAGACCGGTAGACGAAGCCCGGTCGATGGGGAGGTAAACATGAAACTCAGACACTGGGGGTATGGTCTTCGGGGGTTATACGCGCTCGTCGTCGGCCTGCCGATTGGCGTCCTGAGCGCAGTGGCATGGTTCGGCTTCGGCATCATCAGAGACCTCGTTGAGGTCTGCAAGAAGTCGATTGTGGAATTGCCCGCCGAAAAAGGAATTGAAGTCGCCAATATGCTCGCCCGCGTCCACGACCGTTCCGAAGTCATCATGCTCGGAGTTCCTTTGGTCTGCGCCGTGGTTCTTGTAGCGGTGAATGCCTCCTTGCTTGCCCGCTTTTTCTCGCGAGTGACGAGCCGTGGGGTTGAAGTTCTGACGGCACGCGAACAGATGGAAAAGGTCACTCACGCTTTCACCCAGACGGCAGAGAAAATCGAACTCAGTACGAGGCAAAGCACGGCTGCTGCCGAGCAATCTGTGCTTCAGCTTGAATTCATTTCAGGCGTGGCTTCAAAGATGACCTCGGAGGTCGGCGAGGCAGACAGAAATCTGCGCGTTGCGGTTGATGAAACAGAAAAGAGCGAAACAGAACTACAGCAACTAATTGAGTCGTTAAGCGGTCTCGTAAAACAGAGTAAGAAGCTCGAAGAAATCACAGCTGTCATTGAATCGATCGCTTTTCAAACAAACATTCTCGCAGTGAATGCAGCTGTTGAAGCTGCAAGAGCGGGAGAACACGGACGCGGATTCGCAATCGTTGCCGAGGCTGTGCGCAATCTTGCACAAACGAGTGCTGCATCTGCAAAGAATATTGCCAATATGATTCGTGAATCAGGCGAAACATCAAAACGCGCGATTGAGTCAATACGCAACGGAACTGAAGGCATGTCATCAACCCTCGGTTTGATTCGGCGTTCGCGTCAGGCTGTGGGCACGATGGTTGCAGTTCATGGCGAGTTCAAAGATTCGGTTATTCGTCTCAGCCAGTCACTCAATCAGTTGGAGTCAACCTCGCAGATGATGGTTGGAACGGTTGAAGATGTGCGCCAAAGTCGCGAAGAAGCCGCCAAGTGCATTCAGGACTTGAGTCATGCTTCGCAGGGATTGAGCGAGTTGCTTCTTTCGAGCGAAAACCTGTCAGACGAAATTCGCAAGACCGGAACAGACAAATCGCCTGCGGTCGAGGCTGGAGCATCGATTCAGGAAAGCTTCCATAGCGAGCGGTCCACAACTCACTCCAAGAGTGTTGGGCAGACCGCACGACCTGCAGTGTCTGCAGAATCCAAAAAGCGATTTGCCAAACCGACGCAGACTTCAAGCACAATGACAAGCTCAAAGGCTCAAGCCACAAAATCTCCTGCAAAAACAAGAGCTCGAGATATCATTCCCTTCGAAGGTGAAAGCGAGTCCGAGGTGGGTGGCGATTCTAAGATTGGCAGTATTTCGGGGTTTTAAAGTCATGTTCAGTCAGCAAGCGGAGAACAAAATGAAGCGCTGGGGAATGATTTTCAGCATGGTTTTGGTGGCAATGTGGGCGGGTTCTGCGCATGCTCAGGGCCAACGTGGACTCGATTTGACTATTGTGACCGATGCAGATCAATCACGACAGGTCGAGAAGTCGAAAGCGGCTGCACAAGAAGAAGCTTCAAAAAAACCCGCGCATGGGCATGTTGTCGGTAAGCCACCACGTGAATCATTAGAGATGCTGCGGCAAGGCAATCAGCGATTTGTTGAAGGAAAAATGGCTGCTCCTCGTCGCGACGAAAAAACCCGCGCAGACCTCGCAGGGTCTCAAAAGCCATTTGCGATTGTGCTTTCCTGTTCGGATTCGCGTGTTCCGCCCGAAGTCGTTTTTGATCAGGGTTTGGGTGATGTTTTTGTTGTGCGTACGGCAGGCCATGTGCTGGATCCGGGACCCATCGCAAGCATCGAATACGCACTCGAGCATCTGGGCGCTCGGCTCATCGTTGTTCTGGGACATGAATCGTGTGGCGCGGTCAAGGCTGCATTGACGACTCCTGCGGGACGTTCGGCGGGATCCGTTGACCTCGACCGTCTTGTTGCCAAGATTAAACCTTATTTAAGTTCATTCAGGCCTCTGAGTTCGGATTCCTTAATGCGTGGTCCTGTGAAGGCGAATACTGCGGGTGTTGCGCGTGAGCTCATGAAAAAATCAGCCATTGTGAGAGAAAAACTGCGCCTCCAAGATATCTCTCTTGTGACGGCGATCTATGGTCTGTCGACAGGCCAAGTTGAATTCAACATGTGGGAAATGGACTATGCAGGCCAAGCGGACACCGATTCAGTGCCGGTCATTGAGGCAGTTCCGGCTCCCTCGAAACGCAGGCGTGGAGTCGCGGCAGGACATCACTGAACTTCCGACATAAATTAAAATATTTTTGAATCTGAGCCAGTGGTGTGTTGAGCCATTGGCTCCTTTTCTTGCGCCCGCAAAGTCATGCGTCTACGATCAAAAGTCGGAGACGAACCATGATTAAAAAAATTATTTCAGTTTGCGTTTTTCTTGGTGCAACAGTCGCCTTTGCCAACGAAGTGTTTAACCCGTGGGAAAAAATAACGTCTCCAACAGGCGGAACGCACGAAATCTTTGGTGGCTATAACGCGGGTTGCTTACAGGGCGCGCGTGCGCCTCAGGAAACCGGAGTGGGCTACCAGTATATTCAGCTCTCTCGAAATAAATTTTGGGGACATCAGTCTGCACTCGACTATGTGGAAGATCTGGGTCGCACGTTACGTCCGCAGGGGATGTCTCTTTTGGTTGCCGATATTTCGATGCCTCGCGGCGGACCGTTTACGTGGGATCACGCCAGTCACCAAGTGGGACTCGATATTGATTTTGAATATCTGCAAGACCCGCGAAGTCTTCAGCGCCCACTCACAATTGAAGAGCGAGAAAAACTTCCCAAGTTTTATTTGGCTGATTCCGACACCAATGACA
>CAYWSV010000267.1:0-3201 GCA_964460155.1 uncultured Oligoflexia bacterium
TCTCCGGATCAAAAAGATTGAGTTCTGCTCCTTTTGCAGCCGAAAAATTAAGGCAATGGTCAGCCGTCCAAAACGCAATCGAAAGGGGATCTGCTGTTTGTCCTGTTGCAACGGGAACATAATCCATAAAGACAGTACATCTCGAACGCTTCGACGTTTCGGCTGTTTCAGGTGTTTCAAGCAAGTCGAGCACACCACCCCACGCAGTTTTGTGCGTTCCTGCCTTGAGTTCTTTGTGCACTCTGCTGTCCTGATTTGGAGCTGACTTAACCGATGAACAAACCTGAACTCCCCCCTGTTGTGCCGCGCAGGCAACAAGAGATAGGGCAAGAGACATATGTACGTACCGGCTCTTCATAGAGGCGATATCGGCAATTTAAGTACAATTTTCAGAGAAAAAACTAAAACCCGAGAATCACACAGTTATTTCGCAGCTTGATGAACATCCCGAACGGCCCTGCCCGAAGGATCTGCCATATTTGCGAAAGCTTGATCCCATTTAATTGCCGTTGGAGTACTGCAGGCCACACTTGGGCCATCAGGAATCAGGCGAATTGCGGCAGGGTTTTTGAAATGTGATTCGAAAATACTCCGATACCAGAAACCCTCTTTCGTGGTCGGGGTTTTTTCGGGAAACTTATGCTGAGCATTCTTCAACATGGTGTCTGTAATCTCGGCTTCTGCATAAGCTTTCAATGAATCAATCCAGCTGTAGCCTACGCCATCGGAGAACTGTTCTTTCTGGCGCCAAAGGATTTCATCAGGAATGAGTCCTTTGAACGCATCCCGCAAAACAAATTTTTCAATTTTGCCGCCGCCACACATTTTATCTTCCGTGCGAATACTCATCGCAACGTCCAGAAATTCCTTGTCCAAAAAGGGAACTCGCGCTTCAATTCCCCAGGCCGACATGGCTTTGTTTGCGCGCAGACAATCGTATTTGTGCAGCATCGAAAGTTTGCGCAATAACTCCTCATGAAATTCTTGAGCATTGGGCGCTTTGTGGAAATAAAGATAGCCCCCGAAAACCTCGTCTGCACCCTCTCCCGAGAGAATCATCTTGATCCCCATTGCGCGAATTTTGCGGGCCATAAGATACATCGGAGTGGCTGCGCGAATTGTTGTGATGTCGAACGTTTCTAGATGATAAATGACATCCGAAATTGCGTCTAAACCTTCCTGAACTGTGAAGTGAATCTCGTGGTGCGTTGAGCCAATATGATTTGCGACTTTGCGTGCCATCTTCAAATCAGGAGAGTCTTTCAATCCAACAGAGAACGAGTGAAGCTGCGGCCACCATGCACGTTCTTTGCCTTCGCTCTCAACTCGACGAGAACTGAGTTTTGCTGCAAGCGCCGATATAAGCGACGAATCCACTCCACCCGAAATCAAGACTCCGTATGGAACATCACACATCAACTGACGCCGTACTGAAGCCTCCAACGCCTCTGCCAACGACGATTGCGCAGCAGGAACAGAAGGCAGAACATCGGTCCGATTCCATTCTGGATGGTAGTACTTGACGAATTTCTTCTCAGCACCGCTGTAATAGTGACCCGGAGGAAATTCCTCGACCACTTTACAAACGTCAACAATCGCCTTGAGCTCAGACGCAACATAAAGGGTTCCATTCTGATCGCGTCCCATGTAGAGCGGAACGATGCCGATATGATCGCGTGCAATCAGGTACGTCTGTCGCGCCTTGTCGTAGAGTACAAAAGCAAAAATACCATTTATTTTATCGAGAAACTCTGGCCCATATTCATCGTATAAATAGAGCAACACCTCACAATCCGACTGGGTCTGGAAGTCGTGTTGCTTTTTGAGCTCCTGATTCCTGAGCTCGACGTGATTATAAATTTCACCATTTACGGCGAGAACGGCGCCCGTCGAGCTGTCAACAAGCGGCTGCGCTCCACCCATCACATCAACAGTCGCCAGTCGCTCGTGGCACAATATAGCGTGATCGTCGGAATAAACTCCGCTCCAATCGGGGCCGCGGTGACGAATCTTTTTGACGAGTGAAAGTGAGTCGCGTCTCAATTGCTGAGGATCACCGGAAAGCTCGAGCAAAGCCAGAATGCCGCACATAATCAAACTCCTTGAACGGGACCGATCATTTCATCCAACTAAAGTACAGATGCAGGGGTACGGATGACCACCGGCGGGTATCTGACATTTGCAAATTTTTTCTCCGCTCGTTTGGAGTATAAACGTATATATCTAGATTTATTGGATTTTTCAAAAACTCAAGTTTGCTCTATTTTTATCCGAAATGAAGTCAGTCTGGATTCACTGTTCTAACGGGATGGCACGCTTATGCGGGATGCACAAAAAAACCTTCTCAAACAGGTCAGCCAACACATACGGCCAAGCCTTTATCTCGACTATGCGGCGTTTCTCGAAGACGTGTTCCAATGGATAAAGAATCAGAGCAAAACGTACTCTTACATTGTGTTTGCTGATGATCTTGGATTTTCCAAAACCAACGTGATTCATTTGATGATTCGAGGAAAGCGACGACTGAGTGCAAAGGGTGTTTCAAGAATCACCGATGCACTAAATATTCGTGGCTCGGAACGCCTGTATCTTGAGACCCTCGTTCGCTATCAAAATGCCCGTTTGTCTTCAGATCGCGAACAACTCTTCAGCAGACTCATGGAGCTTAAATCTAAGAGTTTGTCTTCTCCCATTGAGCAACATCAACTCGAGTACTACAGCGAATGGTTTCATCCAGTCATTCGCGAGCTCGTTGGTATGAAGGGATTCAACCCTGATCCACATTGGATTGTGAAACACATTGAACCAAGAGTTCTTCCAGAACAGGCGCGCAAGAGTCTGGCACTTCTTCAAGAACTGAATTTAGTGAAGACAAGCGAGGACGGTAAGCAGTTCGAATTAACTTCGCAGCACATTAGCACAGGCGACGAAATCGCAAGCCATGCTGTTGTCCGCTACCACCAACGCACCATCGAAATCGGTCGTGAGTCGGTGACAAACTTCGATCACACCGAGCGTAACGTGAGTGCTGTGACGATTTCCATTTCAGATCAAATGTTCGAAAAGATTTCTGAAGAAATTGCAGCTTTTCGCAAAAAGATTCTGGAAATATCCGAACAAGATGCTTCACCCGACCGTGTTTACCAGCTCAATATCCAATTTTTCCCGTTCACACGGAAAACGAAGGAATAGCTATCATGA
>CAYWSV010000268.1:0-3172 GCA_964460155.1 uncultured Oligoflexia bacterium
TGTAAGTCGCGCTCAGAGGGCATTCGTGTTCCCGATGAACGACTTGCTTCCAAGTCACCCAAGACTTTCATGAGCCGTTTCGAAGCCACCGAACTCGCCAAGTGCATCGACGAAGATGGAAAAACAACGGGCACAATTAAGGTGATTTGGAGACTTAAAAATTCTCTCGACCAAAATGTGAATCCTTTTATTCAGGGATTCGCTGGAAAAGTCAGGTCACTCAAAGGCGTTCCACTCGAATTTCAGAGCCTAATTGCACACGAAGAAGAACGCATAAACATCCCCTCAATTTCGAATCTACCTTCATTTCCAAGGGGAAGTTACAGCGCTTACAAAATGCGTTTCTTAACTGAGGATGTGAATAACGGAATTTCCGTTCTTAAAGTCAAAGGAAAAACTCTCCAACACGATGACTTTGCAACTGGAATCCTCTTTGTTCCGCGCTTTGCTCTGGGTGGGGAATATGCGACCCGATATTACTGGACAACTCCAGATGAGCAGGTTCATGAACTCAGTTGTCAGGCCATCACCGACAACACACGTGCACGATTAGGTACTTTTGGAATCAAAGACGGATTACACGATTTCACTGGCTCGCGAGGTCCGCGCGTTCCTTTGCTCGCGGCTCTCGCAGCCTCGGGAATAAATCCGACAGGACCATCAAGCAGCCCTGAAAATCAAAACATCTCTCTGATGCCGTCGCTTCAGCTTGCTGAGATTTCAAGTAAAGACCTTCGTCCTGAAAAACGACCGCCAATGTATGACAAAACCTACAAACATGAGCGTATTTTTGAATGTCAGAAGCAAGGGCTGATTGATGTCATTTGGCGTATCGCAGATGATAATGGCAAAAGACTCTCTCAGGATGAACAATTTATAACGGGTTTTGCTGGCGAATTGGATGACAAACAGTCGGGACGTAAATTCTCTTTCAACGCTGTCAATATCGATCCCGCACCTGCGTTCTATTCAGGTAAAATGCCATCTCCTGCGCAGTTTTTCTTTCCCTCGATTGAATTCAAAGAGGACGAAATCAAAAAGAACATCGCCTTTCATTCACAGCTTGGCCCAATTGATATGGGCTTTATTTCGGGTGGCGGTTCGGTTTTTATTCCCCGCGACGGCACGGGCAAGTCTGTCTCCGTTTCACTCTCGTTAGGTAAATCTTTACGTGGCGATCCCTTTCAGGCGAATATTCAATGCAAGCCTGTTCGAAATAATATCGCAATTTGGATGAACTATTGCCTTGGTGAAGAGAATAGAAAAAACGCGGGCTCGGCCTGCCAACCCTAAAGGAAAGTCCGCTGCCATGAAAACTTCAGCCCCTTTTTTTGGCTTAGTTTCTTCGATTTTAGTGAGTCTTGCACCTCATTCATCCTATGCGTGGGTCAACCTTAGCGAATGGAAAAAGCCAAAGGTCTTTGGTTTGGCGCCCAGTGCAGACACAGCATTTATAAGCACAACGCTGCAGGGCAAGGGACAGAACGCTGATGAACCTCGAATGAATAAAACCAGCGCGAGCCTTCTTGGTCTGTACCCAATGTTGAATGAACTGGTTGCAGGGATCAACGCTGGCGGCAGCGTTGCCACTCTCGAAAATATTCCAATCACCGGCGCACGACAGACCCTTAAAACACAATCTGCATGGCTTGAATTCGCTGCCTTGTATGCATTGCAAGATAATCTTTCCATTTACGTTTCACCGGGCTTCAGCTCTAAAAAAGCCATTGCCAGCGCAGGAAATACAACCGAAACATCAGCAACCCTGACCACCTACAGCGTCTGGAGCGCCACTGATGAAATTGGACTGGGACTTGGTCTGGCGGGCCGAAAAAACGCGCGCACTCAGACATTGATTCCATTGGTTGGAGGGGCCTGGCAGCCCACTCCGGAGTTCCGTTTGGATGGCTGGCTGCCCGTTAATCTGCATGCACGTTGGAAATACACTCAACGTCAGGCCGTCTTTGCTCGGCTCGAGCTCGCAGGCGACAGCGCCATGTCAGACAAACTCACCTCAGGAGCAAAAACAGACGTTCAACTTTTGGGTGCACAGATGCTGCTCGGCTGGTCTATCGGTATGCCAATTGGCTTCGGCACAGGATTCCTGAGATTGGATCCATCTCTTGGATTCTTTAAAGGACAGCTCTCGCAAAAATTCGATAATGGTCAAAGTGATCTGAACCGCACAACACCCGTCAATCCACTTGCAGACATCCGACTTGCCGTTGCTTTTTGAAGGCAATTAAATACGTCTTCTGTTTCAAAGACTGACGCATATTCCAATGCAAATACCGGAAAAATTAAGCAAACATATCGGTACACGTCAATATCCGTGCTGTTGAGCTTCGTCGACTTTCAGATGAAAAACGCGCCAACACGTTGCGGGATGAAACTTGTTTCCACGCGCAGGTCTGCGGGCAGAACCTCCGCTCTTCTGAGCTTGGCTAATTAACGCTTCACATTCTGGACGTTCAGCAACCTCAGACGGATGGCTGCTCCAAAGTATGCTGGCAAACTCTTCGATATCGAATCCAGCGCGCCGAAAAAACTCGGCACCCACTTCATCTGCTTCTTGCTCTATCCAATTTACATGAGCATGAAGCTCACCATAAACAGCATCAATATGTTGATTCATTTTCTGAACGACTTGTGCATATTTTTCGTTAAGCGCAAAAATCTGAGACGGCTCTGCTTTTACTAAAGCGAGTGCAACTATCTTCTCTTGAATCGCTTTTGCTTCAGCCTTGAGAACAACGAACTCAGAATCTTCATTCATCCGTGGCGGCATCTCGCCAAACCCTGAATGCTGTAAGGTGATGTGAGCCAACTCGTGACTCAACACAGCGGCTAACTCGCCATCGCTTTTGGCGACCGCGATGAGCTGAGGCGAAAACACAATACGCAAAATCTCGGGTGTCGTGCGCGCATCAATCGCGGTGAGCTGAGGATCAACACCAATGCAGATATTTTCAAGGTCGAGCGGCCCCGCAAAAGTATCGAAGTTTGCGGCCACAATCCTCCCAGCAATGGATTTAAGTCGTTGCGCATCAGGATTCGAGGTCCAGTCAGCGCTGCACAATCGATTTCGATCTGACGGAATTTCACCTCGGCGCGTGTGTCCCCAAATATGTTGAGCGCGGCTTTCAACAGGGCGGGAAAAGCCACACCCCGA
>CAYWSV010000269.1:0-3169 GCA_964460155.1 uncultured Oligoflexia bacterium
GGTACATTGATGAGAAATGGCAATCCCGTTGCACCGGGAGATCTCCTGATGCCCGGCGAGAACTGGACATGGCAGCCTCCGCTCAACCAAAATGGAACTCTCATTGCCTTCAACGTGGTTGTTTTCGATGGTACGGTCGACAGCCCAGTCTCGCTTCCTGTTACGGTGAACGTTGCTGCAATTAATGATGTACCCGTGTTTGGCGCCGCTTCGCCGCTAAATAATGCGACAAAGAATCAAAATAATTACGTTATCACCTTTGCAGATATCGCAGGAACAGGAACTCCATTCGTCCACGGCAAGATTCCGGTTCAGGATGTCGAAACGAGTCCAAGTCAAATTGAATACCGAATCGAGAGTATCGGTGCGGGCACACTTCGAATGGGCACTGCTCAAACCGGTACCGATGTTTCAACTCTTGCCAACAAGCCCATGCTGAGGGCGGCTGGTGGTGATGGTGTATCTGCAACCTCGCAGCTGCACTGGACACCACCTCTAAACGCGGTGGGTACGTTTACTGTTATGACCCTGCGTGCGTTCGATGGAACCGATTACACAGTTCAGCCGATTGAGGTGAGAATCACCGTTAACGGATCGAACGCTTTGCCGACTATCAATTCTGGCTTTACGCTGGGAAGTAGCTCTGTTCCTCAAGATGGTACGTATCAAAATGTGCCCATGGTCATTTCATACGAAACATTAGCCCAACGGTCGGCTGCTGCTGACACGGATTTAACAACCACATATCTGCGCATCACACAGCTTGAAAGCGGGCAGTTGCGGGTTGGTAATCAGGTGTACAGCACAGTGGGTGTGCTGGATCCTATGCCCAAAATCGGCCCCGGCGATAAAATTACGTGGATTCCTGTTGCAGAAGCACGTGGAATCGACGGCGCGGCACTAAATGCATTCCGCATTCAAGCGTTTGATAATGTCGATCCTTCCGCAAATGACTCACTTGTTAAAGTCAACGTGACACCCGTAAATCAAGCACCAATTATCGCGAATCTTGCAACGTATTCTGATGCCGTGAGAAACCAAGACTACGAGATTACCTTCAACTCTCTGGCCGAGAGCCTCGCAATTTCAGACGTTGAAGACATCAACCCAAACGAATTGCTTGCATCATTTCCAAATAAATTCGCCAAAATGAAGTTTAAGGTTGAGTCGATTCTTGGTGGTCAATCGCTGCGTATTGGTGCCAATTCCGGTTCAGCATCAGCATTCTCGCCAACGAACAATATCCTTCAACCCGGAAACAGAATCTTCTGGAAGCCACCAGCAAATGGCCGCGGAACTTTCGACGGCTTTATGGTGTCGGTTATCGACTTGGATGGTCGAGTGAGTTCGACAATGGGCAAAGTAACCTTTGTGGTTGACGGCCCGAACATCAGACCACAAATCACGACTCTATCTAAAAAATATCCAGATGCGGGACAAAACACTCCCTACAAGATTCCGTTCAACACATTGAGCGCGGATTTGGGAATTGCAGATATCGATAGCGCAAATCTTTCATTTGTCTTTACCAATATCAACGAAGCCGCAGGCAAGTTGGTTATTTCGGCAACGAACAGAACGGCATGGCCGAATGTTACTTTTGCAGCGCCTCCCGTGTCGGCTAGGTTCAACAAAGGCGAAGACCTTATCTTTATCCCGACAGACAACTTCAACGGTAATAATGTGGAAATATTCCGTGTCCGCGTCTGGGATGGTGAAATTGCCTCCGAACAAGAAGCCGTTGTTAGTGTTGATATTTCGAGAGTGAATCAGGTTCCAATCCTGACCTACATCAATCCACTGACGGGTGCGGTGCAGAACACAGGCAAAGTGTTCTCGTACGATGACCTGCGCGCCAAGACGGATGCGAGTGACATTGATGAACCACTTCCAACAAAGACACTTTCCTTCAAAGTGAAATCAATCAACAGCGGTACTCTGCGTCGAATTACGAGCGCAGTTGGTGAATCCCCTGTGACGTACACGGCACCTTTGGCGACAGGCTCATTGCTCAACCCTAACGAGCGATTTGAATGGACACCTGGCCTGAATGCGAATGGAACCTTGAATGCAATGACCTTAGTTGCGTTTGACCCCGACGGTGCCGAAAGCCAAGCACCTTTGGTTTTGTATGTAGTCACTCAGGCTGTAAACAATCTTCCACAGTTCGTTTCTGAGGCGTTTATTCCTGGCGCAACTGAAGACATACCTTTTGTCATCAATTACATGATGCTCAACCAGTATCTACCCGGTACAGATGTTGAAACGGGTGTCCTGACCTACGAAATAACAAGCTTGGGTGAAGGTGCTGCTTGGCGTAAAGGAAACACGCCCATCACATCGACCGAGCTGCCGCTAAAGATCTACCCCGGTGAAAGTATTACTTGGACGCCTCTGCCCCACAAAAACTTCACCCAGAACGGCTTAATGAGTCCGTTCAGTGTGCGGTTGGTCGATGGAAACAACGGTGTAAGTACAGAAACAAAGCTGGTGCAGGTTTCAGTTGCGACCGTGAATGACGAGCCGAAAATTGGCACAGTTTTGCCGCTTGGCGTTGTTCAGAAAAATCATCCAAACGGGTTCCAAATCACGTTTGATGATGTGAAAAATGTCATTCCGCTATCAGATGACGATGGAACACCCATCAATCAGCTGAAGTATCGTATTGAATTTGTAAACAGTGGAACTCTTTGCCTTGGGTCGACCAACACCTGCGTTGGCAACCCAAGTGCTGCAACGGCAATCAATACTCCCAACAACAAACCTTTCCTTGTATCAGCGCCAACAGGCAGCAATGAAAGCTCAGTGCTTAACTGGACACCACCACTCAATGCGACGGGCGGTTTTGTGGTTATGACCGTGCGCGCATTCGATGGACAAGATTACAGCTCGTCGACGGCAAATGTGACGGTCACTGTTTCAGGACAAAATGCAAAACCGGTCATCAACTCTGGCTTTACACTGGGCGCAAACGGCACAGTGGGTACAAAACAAAATGTTCCATTGATTATCAATTACAATACCCTCCTTGCGCAGTCTGCTGCATCGGACTCGGACCTCACACCCGTTTCCTTCAGAATCACTTCGCTTGAATCTGGGAGTCTGAAGGTTGGTTCAACCACCTATACTCAGACCGGGGCGTCACCAGTGGCAATTAACCCTCCAGCAC
>CAYWSV010000270.1:0-3127 GCA_964460155.1 uncultured Oligoflexia bacterium
CAAAAGGTAAGCAATCGACCTGCGCCACCCATATGGAGCCCCAGTTTCATGGTCAAACAAGAATTTAACGGCAAAACTCTCGACGAAGCGCTGTCAGCTGCCGCGCGTGCCTTCGGAACTGACGTGAATCTTCTCTCATACAATATCCTTCCTCAGGCCTCCGGCGGTCTGCTATCTAAACTCTTTCAGCGCGGCGTGCGTTTGGAAGCTTGGATCGACAACAGCAACGATGTTCAAGCGGCCGCGCGAGAAGCGGTTCGGCAAGCCATTGCCGATGCTCAAGGTGAAGGCAAGTCAAAACCTCAACCGGCGAACAATGGTGGACGGAACCAGAGAAAAGAAGCTGCTCGCCCGTCGGACTCAAACCGTAGAAACCAAGATGGCCCGCGTCAGCGTCAACCCGACAATCAGAGTCAGCGTCATCAACGTGGACGGCCCTCGGGAGCGAGTGCGCACCCACAGAGGGATTCCGATCGCCCAATTAAAAGAACAAACATTGAAGCGAATGCAGAACACGAAGAACGTATTCAACGACCACGCGTTGAGCTGACAGCCGATGTTAGCAAAGAATTGCTCAATGAACTTGCGCTACAGTTCGTGCATGGATTCGATCCAGAAGTCACTTCTGCTCAAGTCCAAATTGAATTCACCGGTCACGAAGAAGTAACAGTCACGGTGCAATCCCCCACTCTTGAGGGATTTCTCATCCGCAGCGATCGCTTGTCGTGTGCATTTGAACACCTCTTCAAGAGAATCGCTCAACGTCGCTTTGGCGACGTCTCTGGACGCGTGACCCTCAATGCGGGCAGTGCATCCTCACAAAGAGAAGAAAAACTTCAACAGCTCGCACTTGATGTTGCAGCCAAGGTCAAAGAAAACGGCAAGACTATCACTCTAAGTTCCAAGAGCAGTCAGGAGCGCCGAGTCATTCACCTTGCCCTCGAGAACATGGAAGGAATTGCCACCAAGAGTGTGGGAATTGGTGAGAACCGTAAACTCATTATTTACTCAACAACTCGTCCTCAAAGAGAACGTCACCAAGGTCGACGCGGTTCGAACAACAACCGCGCACAGGCTGGACGGCCGAGACAACCGCAAGGCGATACGGGCCCAACACAGGGTGATTCTGACTCTTCAGAAGGTGTCTCATTTGCTGGTTCATCGCAAAATCCCAATGGACGCCAACAACCGCGTCGGAACCGACGACGTGGACGTCGAGGTGGAGGACGTCAGCATGAACGCAGAGACACTCCGGCAGACGCAAATACGGATGGAGCTTCAGTGAGCGGAAGCAATTTCGACTTACCAACGCCGCGCGAAAATGACGTCTAATTTGAAAATCTAAATGCCTCACTACAGTGACACTGACACCATTTTTGCGCTGAGTTCAGCGAAAGGTCGAGCAGCCCTTGCTCTTCACCGGATCAGCGGCCCAAATGCGCGGCCGTTGATGGCATCTTGCCTTCGTAAAAAACTAAGTATCGATGCTCAATCACATGCAGATTCTAAATCTCTGCCAGACCTCAAACATTCATTAAGCAAACATCTCTTCATTGTTGATACAGACGAAACAATTATTGATGACTGTCTAGTCACTTTTTTTGAAGGACCGCGAAGTTTTACCGGCGAAGATGTCGTTGAAATAACGACTCACGGAAATCCGCTCATCTGTGCTCGACTCCATTCGCTGCTTCGACATCTTGGCATGCGAGAAGCCAAGCCCGGAGAATTTACACAGCGCGCATTTCTCAATGGAAAACTTGATTTAACTCGTGCAGAAGCAATCGATCAATTGATCCATGCAGAAACTCAGGCAGGGCTGGATTTAGCCCGACAGGCGTCTGAAGGAAAAATCGCGCGAGTCGCCCAGAGTTTAAAATCAGACTTAACCAGCGTCATGGCATATTTTGAAGCTCATATTGATTTCGCCGATGACGAGGTGGGTGCGTACGACAGTGTCTCTCAGGTCACAGCACTTCGGAAAATTGAGTCAGAGCTCATAAAACTCGCAGACTCTTTCTCAACGGGCTTGAAACTCAGAGAGGGACTCAAGGTCAGTTTTCTGGGCGCCCCAAATGCTGGCAAGTCGTCGCTCTACAACGCTCTTTTAGGATACGAGAGGGCTATTGTTACCGATATTCCGGGAACAACCCGCGACGTCGTCGAAGACAGGCTCACTCTACACAATCGTGATTTTGTCTTGTTAGACACGGCCGGAGTGCGCGAAACAGACGATCAGGTCGAAAAAATCGGTGTTTCAAAAACGTTGAAATCTGCGCAAACAGCCGACATCGTTTGTGTGATCATCGATCCATTTGATTTGGATAGTTCAAACCTCTCTACTACCTTTAAATCACATGCAGAAATGCTGCTGAATCAACTTCAGACACAAGAGAAACAGAACATCCTCTATGTTCTGACTAAAAAAGACCGCTGGTCAGAAGATTTTCATGAAATAGTAATGGCTAGTGTTCAAAAATTGAAAAATGAAAATTACAGCATCTTAACCACATCAGCATCAGCATTAGATGTCGAGGCTTTTATTCAAGCACTCGAAAACGCATACGACCAAATAATGAACTCAGGTCGAAGCAGTAATTCAGCGATCCTCATCTCAAAACGCCAACACGATCAGGCTCAACTCGCACTAGTATGTTTACGAACAGCAATCGAACTGGTGACAAAAAAAGATTTCCCCGAGAAGGTCGCCTCAATGCTGATTCAATCTGCGCAGCATATCAGTGACGTTGTCGGGGAAATAGGCACAGAAGACATTCTGGAAAATATTTTCTCGTCCTTCTGTATCGGTAAATAAATCAGTAGCCGGTAATCTGTTGTGAATCGTATGAATAAACCTTCGGAAGTGCGTTGGCAAAGCGAATCAAAGTTGATTGCTGATTAACAAGAGTATCGAACACGCGTTTGCCATTCGGCTCGTGACGTACCATATCAATTTTCTCTTGAAGTCGATTGATACGCTCGGCATCATCACTGGCTTCCATGACCTCGTCCATAATCGAATTGAAGCGGGTCTTTTCCTCGGGCGTTAATCCGCTCGTGTTGGCGTATTTATGAAAACGCTCAATCTGCTTTGGATCCGTATCAATAAGAACAGTCCCGTCTTCCT
>CAYWSV010000271.1:0-3104 GCA_964460155.1 uncultured Oligoflexia bacterium
ATGATGAACGAATAGGCATTACCGGCGGTGAGGGCTCTAACCACGAAGACTACCTCGTCATTTCTAAAAGCGAATGTGGAACGATAGTAAGACTTAGAAAAATCCACAAGCGTTGAAGATTCTCTTTGGAGTGCCACCCGTTGTCCAGGACACTTAGCCTAAAAGTTGAACAGAACGTAAATACTCACGAGGCGACTTCAGCTTAAGCCCCTTGTGCGGTGCGTTTTCATTATAATCTTCGAAGAAGTTCGCAAGCATTTTTATCACTCCTTGTGCCGATTCCAGTCTTGCTGGGTAAATATAATCTCGCTTGAATGTCTTAACGAAGGCTTCGGCCATGCCGTTGCTCTCGGGCGAGTATGCGGGCGTTGTGCAGACTTCAAAGCCGAGCATTCTTGCGAATACAACTGTCTCTTTTGCTGTGTAGGCTGGGCCATTATCGCTGAGCCATTGGATTGGACGTGGCAGTCTATCTACGTTACCGAAGCGATATTCAACAGATTCTGCAATGAGATCTCGAACCATTTCTCCGGTCACACCGGCTGTTGCTGCTTTCCAACGCAGTACTTCGCGATCATGAGTATCGAGACTAAAAACAACCCTCACGACGTCGCCATTCCAACGTCTGATATCGAAGTGATCCGAACACCAGCGAACATTGCTTGAAAGAGTCATCACCTTTCCATCGTGGGCTCGTGTCGGCTTTCTGCAAGGTTGGCTTAAGAGCAGATCATTTTGCTTCATGATTCGATGAACCCTTTTAAGGTTAATCCTTGTTCTTCGCCCCTTGTTAAGCATCGCCGCAATCCTGCGGTAGCCGTAGAATGGCCTCTGAGCCACGATCTCCTTGATTTCAAGAAGGAGTTGATAGTCATCGTGCCTAGGTTTTCTAATGGGTCGCTCGCCATCTCTTCGGAGCCGCTCCATTACGTTCGAGCGGGCAATACCGAGAAGTTTGCAGACCGTGCTTACTTCGTGTCCTTTGGTCCGGACAGCAGCGATGGCGAGATCAGTTTTTTTTCTTTGGCAATTTCGAGCAAATCTTTGAGGATTTCGTTCTCGTGAGCCTTCTTTCCGAGGCTCCGCTCCAGCTCTCTAATTTTAGCTTTCAGAGCTTTCACTTCGCTGACAGGTACGACCTCTTCCTCGGTCTCTACGGCTTTCATTTCACCGTCCTTCATCAGTTTCCTCCACGAGAACAGCTGGCTTGGGGAGATGTCGTACTTTCTGGCGACAGCAGACACACTCATACCCATTTTATGGCATTCCTCCACAAGCGCTATCTTCTCGGATGCAGAAAACCGTCTCCGGGGCTGCCGTCCATGTGCCAGCAAAACCTCTCCCTTAATCACCATGACCAGTTGTCTCCTAGATTTGAAAACTAGGTGTCCGGTTCATTTGGGGAGCACTACAGGTCGCAGTCAGTATCCAAATCGACCATGTGCCATTGGGTTCTTTCTCGGCAATCCGAGTTCCGGTGCACGTCTGTTTTGTGTCTAGATCTTCAATGGTAACGAGTGATGCGAATGTTTTGTCAAAGTTCTTGGGTCTTGATGATCCTGCCGCTGGAGAACCGTCTGAGTTTGAATAGAACCACGGGTTGCGAACGACGTCGCTGAAATACACATCGCCATTGGTTAGCCCAACAGAGGTCTCGCCTTCAGACTGAGTTCCCTCACGTGGGCTTTCTTGCGGGATTGTGAGATTTTCATTTTGTCCGCAGGAGGCAATCAAAAATACTCCGAACAAACTGTAGAGCGCATTGGTCGGTCTGCACAGTCGATTCATAAAAATACCCCCGCTTTGGGGGTTATCGTCCGCGGCCTTGGGTACTAAAGTTCTACAATGAAAGGTGTGAATATTGCAGTCGTTTTAAAGTGAGCATTTTTGAGCGGCTCGTTTGATTAGCTCCAAGCGGGTAAGGTGTCGATAAAATCAAGGTTTTTGGATTGTGGCTTGAGTCCTTTCTCATTGAGCCACTGGTCGTTGAACAGGCGGCTTAAATAACGCCCTGCACCGTCGCAGAGTATTGTGACTACCGTTTTGCCTGGACCTAGTTTACGCGCACCTTGCACTGCGCCGAGAACGTTTAAAGCAGCAGAGGAACCGAGAAATAAACCTTCACGGTAGGCCAAATGATGGACCATTTCGAGAATAGGAGCGTCAGGAATACGCATTGCGTCGTCCACCGGAGCGTTTTCGAGATTGGCCGTGATACGTATTTGGCCAATTCCCTCGGTAATTGAGCCACCAATCACGTCGTCGAGAGGCCTTTTTTGAACCAGCTGTACATAGCCGCTCCGTAAGGATCGACGCACACCGTGTGTATGTTGCTGCGTTTGGATTTAAGAAAGCGAGATACTCCTGCGAGCGTTCCACCCGAACCTACAGCAGTGACAAACGCATCAATCTGGCCCTGTGTTTGAGCCCAAATTTCGGGCCCCGTTGTTTTTTCATGAAAGTCTCGGTTGGCAACATTATCGAATTGATTCGCCCAAACCGCATTCGGAATTTCTTCAGCAAGGCGACGTGCGACGTGATTGAAGTTTTCCGGATTGGAATACGGCACAGCCGGAACAGGTCGAACGTCGGCTCCAATTGCACGAAGGTAATCCATTTTTTCAGGTGATTGAGTGTTCGGAATCACAATCACGGTTTTGTAACCGAGTGCATTTGCCACGTGAGTGAGGCCAATCCCTGTGTTTCCAGCTGTGCCTTCAACAATGACGCCCCCCGGTTTTAACTTTCCACTCTGGATGGCATCAAGAACGATTCCAAGCGCGGCTCTGTCTTTGACTGAACCTCCGGGGTTGAGAAATTCGGCTTTGCCGAGAATCCGACAGCCTGTGAGTTTCGAAAGGCTGGGAATTTCGATGAGGGGTGTGTTTCCTACGGTTCCACAAAAGCCGTTGTTGATTGTCATCTTTTTGCCCTCGGTTTGAACGCTAATTGTGAGCAGTGAAAAATATTTTAAACACAAAGGCCCAGAGTGCGGCTACGGGGATCATGCAAAAACTATAGATTAATAGTTGACGATATGAACGTTGTTGTTCGGAGGTGTCTTTGATTTGCGCAAGACAAAGTGCACCAAGTGTCGAGAGGGG
>CAYWSV010000272.1:0-1768 GCA_964460155.1 uncultured Oligoflexia bacterium
AAACCGAAGAGAAGAAGAGTTGGCCGTGGAGTTGCTCCATCCGCTCCTCGGAGTAGGGTTAGGGTTAGGGTTTCCTAGTATAAGCGTCGGTTTGCAATGCCTTAAAGCTGCTGCGCGCATGCGAAATGCTGCGAAAATGATGCTATTCGCTTCGTCTTAGGTGGCTTGAGACGTTCGATGAGCTTCTCTGCACGAAGATGTTGATGAACAACGACGAGTATCCCATGTCGACCATAGAGAGTTCACACAACCGAACAACTGATTGACTGCTGCTGCTGCTGCTGTTGACAAGAAGAAATACTTTCCCAACAATCCAAGCAAACAAACTGGCACGTCATTCGCATTCGGATATAGTGATGGACTTACACTCTCGGAGGGGATGAGAAAGGATTGCTGCTGTCTTCAAGCTGCTCTGGAAACGATGGGATAACGTGTCTTCTAACCGCTGCTGCTCCGGCGAGGAAAGTCGACAGACCGGAGAGGAAAGACCTGGCTCCGGCAACGCGACTTCCCAGCCGAACGGGAGATCCCTGCCCAAAGTAGACCGTGCACTGACACATTTGACCCGCAATACCCTCAATGAGAGGTCACCACCTCCTCCTCTCCGTCCGAAGCCATCGCTGGCTCCTCGGACCGACGGTTGAAAACCGAAGAGAAGAAGAGTTGGCCGTGGAGTTGCTCCATCCGCTCCTCGGAGTAACTCCGTGGATCTTCGTCTTCCGCAAGGCCAGCGCGGCCAAAGCAGTCGAAGATCCGGCCATTGAGCAGCCGCGCCCAGCCGCGATGGAAGTAGAGGCCCCAGCGTTGCACAAGGCGACGTTTGTGCATTGCGTAGATCTTCCATTTTTCGGCATGTAGCGGCGACCGCTTGTTCCCGATGGCTCGATTGGCATGAGCTGCAGCGATCATGTCCTTGAGTAGGTGAAGGTCCGGCGACCCTTCTCCATACGGACCGACAGCAGGACCCCAGATTCGACCGTACTGTTGAACTGCTCTCAGGAACATCGGTGGTCTCCCACGAAGGTATTGTGTGTCAAGTGCTCGGGCTTTGCTCAGGTACTCGTCGTTGACCTTTCTGCCACGCGCCATCACCCCTGCTCCGTACCGCGACTCCTGCCACTCCTTGATGCTCCGCTTGCCCGCCATGTCTTGGAAATCCTTTCCCCCCGAGAGCGTCTTGAAGTCCATCGCCGTCAGCGTCTGCGCCAGCTGCTGCGGGTACGGGATCTCTGGGTTGCGTTCCTGCCCTCGTGCGTCCACGGTGATGTCCGGGATGATCGCCACTTGTTGAAGGTTCGACAAAGAAGGGAGAGGGGACATGTGAGTCTTGCCACTTTTCGCGCTGCTCGGCGCGAGATCGTTGTTGTTGTTGTTTTGTTCGGTTGAAGCACGCAAAGATTCATGCACTGCAGATGCGGACGGCAATGCATTCCCTTTTAGGTAATCTGTGCCTCTGTCCCGTAGGACATGCTCGATGACACCGAGGACGATGTTGCCAGGCGGGCTCGCTTTGCCCACTTTGATGGCTAGGCCCGGAAGCCCCCTCGTGTCTTTGTTGACTAGCTCCAAAAAGCCGTCGTGAAACGCCGTCGTGTAGCCACCCCCCGGAGCGCGCATCGCTTTCAGGTTCCGGCCGTGCGGGTCCACCGTCGTGTTGTTGCCTTTGATTGGTAGCCCTACCAACCCTTGGACTGCCTTGGAAGGCACCCCGAAACGATTCATCATCGCTTCTTTGAACTCGTTCCCCGAAAACTTGACCTCCTTGCAG
>CAYWSV010000272.1:1778-3089 GCA_964460155.1 uncultured Oligoflexia bacterium
AGGGATACGATGTCGTGAGAGCATTAGCAAACGGATCCTTTGATGATTCAAGAAACGCAAGCCTCCTCTCGTCGTCTTTCGGAAGTTTGTGCGCATCCTGGAGAAGCTTTCGCTGCAAAAGGTCCTTGAGAACCGCGTTCGCTGACGCTTGCAATTTCTCCACTCCGTAGCCCATGCCTATGGCTGGTTGAAGAAGAAAGCACCCGCCCGCTGCATCGTCGTCTCCAGTCGCTGTCGCTGCTGCTGCTGCTCCGGCTGCTGCTGCTGTTGCTGTTGCTGAACCTTTGACCGGCCCGCTGACTGATGCGCTGGCTGTTGCGCTAGCTGCTTTGTCGGCTACTCCGCTGGCCGCCCCGCTGGCTGCTGCTGCGCTGGCTGCTGCCGCGCTGGCTCGCCCCTCGCCGCGCCCTGTTGCAGAGCCCGCTGCTGCTGCTCCGGCTGCTGCTGCTGCTGCTGCTGCTGAACCCTTGGCCGGCCCGCTGACTGATGCGCTGGCTGATGCGCTGGCTGTTGCGCTAGCTGCTTTGCCGGCTGCTCCGCTGGTCGCCCCGCTGGTCGCCCCGCTTGCTGCTGCCGCGCTGCCTCGCCCCTCGCCGCGCCCAGTTGCAGAGCCCGCTGCTGGACTGCCGCCCTTGCCCCCCTTGCCTTTGCCTTTGCCTTTGCCTCGCTTCGCCGCTGTGCTCGGATCCACGCTCGCCGAGAGCCTGATGTACGTCTGCTGCACCTCCTCCCATGCTTTCGTCAGCTCCAGGCTCATGCGGTGCCCCGAGGCGATGAATGCCCCCCAGCGCTTCTCGCCGTTCCCGTGGTCACACGATCCCTTACCCAAGATCGGAGACAACCAAGGATCGAAGATGCCGCGAACGAGCTTCCCGCTCGAGTCCACTCTGTCGATCATCCTAGGCAAAAAGTTATGAATCGAATTCAACCATGAGAGCCGCTCTCGATGGGGGCGGAATCCCAAGCCGCCGTTGAGCGGTGACAGGCGCGCGACTCTGCTGGTGAAGGCCCTCTCGTGATCGGGGGAATACTCCTGGTGTCGCGCCTCTGTCTCGGACCTGTAAGGGTCCAAAGGGTTAAATCCAATGCAACGTTCGTAAGCCTGTCCAAGCGCTTTGTCAAGCTCTTCTGCAAATGGCCTCATCAACGAGGGTAGCGTGGTCTGCAGCACCCATTCTGCTCGTGCCTGAAAGCAGAAATGATTGATCCAATGTCCAATCTGCGGATCAGCTCTCCCCAGAATTGACGAAACTTGCTGAGAATCCCGCTTGAAGCTGTCGACGAAACTCCGCAGGAAATAGGGTTAGGGTT
>CAYWSV010000273.1:0-3071 GCA_964460155.1 uncultured Oligoflexia bacterium
AGCTATTAACGAGCGTAACGTCTCCTTCGCCTGCAGCAATGGCCTTGATTTGGTCTGTGTCGCCGCCTTGAGGTTTGCGCGCGAGATTGGTGGAAATTCCCTTGCTCCACGCCAGCAGTCCATCGCGTCCTGAACCCGCAAGAAATGCTGCGGCCATTGATTGATTGTAAACATGGTTCGAGCTTCTGACCAAAACGCGTCCCTTGAATGCAGGCGAGGTCAAATCTTCGAGTCGCGCGACGCTTTCGGGTTTTATTTTTGATTTGTTGAATGCGATGAGTCGAACGCGTAGAGCGAGCCCCGTCCACAGGTCACTCTCATGACGGAACGCGCTTGGAACGTTCTTTTTGATCATTTCCGATGCCAATGGTTGAAACAGTCCTGCTTCAGATGCACGCCACAAATTTCCAACGTCGGTCGTGATGATGAGGTCGGCCTGTGTTTTTTCTTTTTCTTCTGCAACGCGTGCAAGCAGCTGCGCAGGTTCTTTAATCTGCACGATATTTACTTTGATTTGATGTTTCTTCTCGAATTCTTTGGCGAGTGTGACGTCGGCCTCGTAATGACGTGTTGTGTAGACATTGACGGGTTTTTCGTTAGCCAAGGCAAGCAAAGGTGTTGAGGCAAGTAATGTGCCAAGAGCGAGTGCAAAGAATGATTTCAACATGACGGGAATCTCCATAGAGCATCGATTCCCGTTAGGCTTATTGCAAATGATAATCATTTTCAATAAGGAACTGTTATAGAATTTAAGTATCTATAAATACTAAATTATTTTCTACGTTTCAGAGGCCTCGGCTTGAGCTCTGCCGATTTCGTCGGGTCCACCTCGGCGCCTCCACTGTCCGGAGCGCGAGAACGAGGCGCGCTGCGGATCTGCGGGCGGATTTCGCTCCGGCAAGGCTCCCATCTGGGCCAAATGCTCATGAAGTTCAACGGACGATAAGTTTGAAAGGTTGGCGCTAATTTCGCTGATGGCGATTTTTTGTCTGACACTGGCAGTGAGATGTTCTCTGAGATCGCCGAGCATTTTGCTGTCAGCAACAATAATGAGTTCTTGGGCATTGTGTTGAAAGATGAATCTCTTGATCTTCTCGTTCACCTTACGCGAAAATCTTTTCGAAATTTCACGCTGGTGACGTGCGAGATGATCGTCGTAGCCGTGCATCGTTTGTGCCATTCCTGAAAGACCCACATGGTACGAAAACCTGTTTCCGCCAGCGAGCGTTTCGTTCTTTTGATTGAGCCAGTATTGGTTGACGATTTTATCTTTGATTTCCAGAACAGGGCTCCATTGCTCTGCCGGACGTTCGGCAGGATGAAGCATAAAAAAGCGGGCTTTGATGTGGTCGAGGGACAGCACGGCGACACGTTTC
Source organism: uncultured Oligoflexia bacterium (assembly GCA_964460155.1). Taxonomy (GTDB): domain Bacteria; phylum Bdellovibrionota_B; class Oligoflexia; order Silvanigrellales; family Silvanigrellaceae; genus RFOM01. The sequence goes on from CAYWSV010000273.1 coordinate 1,377, forward strand.
ATGGTGTACCTCATGGCAGGTGTGTGTTGCTGACTCTAAACAAGAAACAGTCTGTTCTTTCTGGGGCCGAGAGCCTTGCCTCAGCATAGCCGGCCGAATGTCGGGATTCAGTCCAAGTTTCTTTGATAATGGGAAAACTCTAACGGTCAGTTGAGTGTTCATTTCGCTGACATCGACCCACGGGCAGCCTTTGATAGACTTTCGGAATGGCACAATCCGTTGCTTGGGTCTTTGGGGGCTTCATGGTTTCAATTAAAAATCGACTTTCGTTGGGTCGGGTAAGTATTCGTCTTGCTCTTGGTACAATCCTGACCTCTGCGCTTGCATTGCAGTCAGCCTGTAAGCCACGTTCCTTCAATACAGGTGCTGAGTTTCAGGGACTCACTCAGCAACAATTCGACGCACAGTTTGAAGTGACACGACTGACAAACTGTAAAGCTCCCAACGGCAATGCAAGCGGTGACCTGCGTGTCATTTGGCGCGTCCGCACGAGTTCTGGTCAGTCTGTGACTCCTTATATTTTGGGATTTGGTGGAGACGCTGTGACGACCAAGAATCAGCGGGTCAAATTCCAAATTATGACCTCGATTGGCGCACCAAGACCTCAACTCCCGAGCGACGCACCGCAACCTTTTCCCTTTGAAATTTATCGTGGATATGAGCTGCAAATTCCTGCCGATGAAGCGGCTGCTCGGTGGGGATACGTTGAGGTCGACGGCAAACCTGTGAAGTACAACAGCATCGATGTCGGTAGCCTGTTGTTGCCCGTTCATGGCAGCGGCAGCCCGGCCGGACGACTGTTTTACTTCGTTCAGTACGACGGCTCGAGCTTCAACTTCAACTGTGATCCTCTCGACGCTGTGGCGGTGTCTCGACTCTCGACATTTGGGATTCGGGATGGAAGCCATGGTTACAAAGGCGATCGTGGGGCTGTCATCAAGCCTTCAGTTGTGACTCCAAATCCACAACCAGCCGATGGAAAACATGTCACTCAGTGGGCATGTTCTGGAAATCGGCGCAAGGCTATCAATCACAATCGCGAAGCCATTGCAGGTGGCTGGTTGAATCAGGAAGAATATTGCGAATGGGATCGGAATGGAGTTGCACCCGAAAAGGTCAGTGCATCGACTGCTAAACCTGCACAGCTCACGTGTATGGTGCGCTCATCGTTCGACCAAGACCGTGCGTACTTCCTCCAGCAGCGTCTCTACAAACCTACGGCTGAACAGCAAAAGCTTGAAGGTTTTAAATCACTGGGCGAGTTCAAGAGTCACTATTACGATACGAAATTCAACGGCTATGCATTTCTGGTTGGAGGACGTGAAGGTTACCACGTGTGGGACACGCGCGTGTGGAAAAAAATGGGTGAAAAGGGAGACCCACGTGGTGCGTATATCTCCGATACACGCAAAGGGATTATTGGACACTGTATGCAATACACCTGCGCTCAGCCCGATGAAATTGGATATACGGGCAACTGCGTGCAGGGACGACAAAGCGATCCTTTGATCTGCTCTGTGATCAACTCCATCTATTGTGTTGGTCCCGCTCAATCGGGCTGTAAACAGAAACAGGAATTGAACCTTTCAAAGCGGCCCGTTTTGCATGCTGACGCGAATCACGTTCAAAACGCAGGATCGCTTGACCCTGTGTTGAATCCAAGCCTGATGTTGCCGCCAGAGCCACTCGCTAAAT
>CAYWSV010000274.1:0-2979 GCA_964460155.1 uncultured Oligoflexia bacterium
TGTCTTCAGTTTGCCGAACAGAAAGTTTCTTTGAAACAATCATGTCGCGGACTTTGAGCTGCATTTTTTTCTCATCGAGTGAACACAAGGCTCGCGCGTGTCCCGCAGTGATTGCCTTGCCTTGAAGATCTGCGAGGATCTCGGGTGGAAGGCTGAGTAGGCGGAGACTGTTGGCAATAGTTGCCCGGTCTTTTCCGACCTTTGCTGCCAATGTGTCTTGAGTGTACGCGTGCTCGTCGATGAGTCTTGAAAACGCGCGTGCCTCATCCAGAGCGCTGAGCTCTTCGCGCTGAATATTCTCAATCAATGCGAGTTCGAGTGAGCTATGTTCGCTGGGCTGGCGAATAACGCATGGGACCTTATCCAGACCCGCCAGTTGAGCTGCACGCCATCGGCGTTCGCCCGCAATAATTGTGAATTTGTCTGCTTGAGTCGTTGGTGCAACTACGATTGGTTGCAGGATTCCATAGTTCTTAATGCTGACAGCAAGCTCATCGAGAGTCGAGCTGTAAAACTCTGTGCGCGGTTGGTCGACGAGTGGTGAAAGCTGTGCCGGCGACAATTCCAAAACCGATTGTCCAGCCTTTTTCATCGTGGTCGATGGATTTTGGTAGTCGGGAAGGTCGGACGTTTTGACTTCTTGAATTGTGGTGGCTGCTTTAGGGGTTTGTGCTGTCGGCACGACAGGTGCTTTTTCCTGTTCTGCAACAACTTTGCTGAGTTCTGCAGTGTTTACTTTGGCATTGGGCGCTTTAGACGGTTGTGGTTGTTCTGTTTGCGCCTGTGCCGCCAATTGTGCTGCAGCCATGCCTGCCAGAGGGTTTGGTCCTTGGTTTTTGATCAAGTCGGGATTGAGAAGAGCTCCGAGTCCGCGACCGAGTCCATTCGGTTTCTTTTGCATGCATGACCTCCCTGGTTATGGATGTGCTGAATTTTCAGATGATGTGTAAGAGTTGCGTGACGTCGCCGTCGTGTTGCGCTTGAGTTGTGTGCGCGCAAGAAGTTCCTGAGCAGCCTCCATATACGCCAGAGCTCCGGGGCTAGAGATATCGTAGAGGATAATCGGCTTGCCGTGAGAGGGTGCCTCTCCGAGTTTGACGTTACGTGGGATGCGTGTGCTGAGAACGAGTTCTTTGAAGTGTTCCCTGACGTCAACTTCTACTTGGTGAGAGAGGTTGTTTCGTCGGTCAAACATGGTCAGCAAGATGCCTTCAATATCCAGCGCGGGGTTGAGGAACTTCTTCACCAACTCGACTGTTTTCATGAGCTGAGACAGGCCTTCAAGTGCGAAATACTCGCATTGAAGAGGGACGAGTATCCCGTGCGCAGCCACGAGTGCGTTTACAGTGAGGAGTCCCAGAGCCGGCGGACAATCGATAAGGATAAAGTCATAGTTGGACTTCACGATGTTCAGGGCGTCTTTGAGTCGGTGTTCTCTGCCTAATGCTGAAACGAGTTCAATTTCGGCACCGATGAGTTCTTGATTGGCTGGGATTAGATCAAGATAGCTGAGTTCAGTCTTGACTATGCAGTCCGCAGGTGCAGCTTCCTGAATCAGCATTTCATAGCTACTGGGTTTCAGGTTCCGAGCTTCGACGCCCAGTGCGCTGGATGCGTTTCCCTGTGGGTCAAAATCAACGAGCAGAACTCGGTATTCTGCTGCCGCGAGTGACGCCGCGATGTTGACCGCGCTGGTTGTTTTTCCCACGCCACCTTTCTGATTCGATAGCGCAATAATCCGTGCATCTGCCATGTGGTTGCCTCCGTGTCGCCCGACTTGGCATTCGAGATGTGATCTAAATGAAACATTTGATCGTGAAGGTGTCTTACATCGGACTCGAGCCTGCTCGCAAGCATGGGCGAGTTTGAAATGAATAAGTTCTTGAATTTCAGGACCAGACAAAAGCTTGACAGTGTTCCACGTGAAACGCTCGTCATTTGAGCAAATTAATGTTCCACGTGGAACAACAGATGGTCATTCCAACTCAAGGGAACCAAAAATGTCCATCGCAAAAAAAATGAGACCATGAAAAAAATCACTACAGAAAAGAGGAGTCCCAGATATGAGTCATTCATTGAATCGTTATTTATCATTCATTTTGAAGCGTCGTTTGGACGTCGAAGCTCAGCGTTGGCTTGGCGCTCTGGATAGCGGATTCGACGTTGCGGTTGTGTCCCCTGACAGAGCGTTGCTCGAAGCTGTTCAGGAATATCTCGAGACATCAACCAAGCGCTTTTTCGGAAAAAGGGTGCCCATCGTCGAGGACCAAAAACAGAACGAACGAGTGGAAGCATGTGGACGGGAGAGCATGACTCCAGCAGCCCAGAAGAACACAAAGCAAGGGCCTCAATCTCAGCCTCAGCCTCAGCTTTCACTTCACCTGAGACTTCCCCGACCAGGTTATGCGGCCATTCCCTTTGAGCTCCCACCCATCGAGGAACTTCTTCCAAGCCCATCGGCCATGGTCAGCCAGATTCTCTCGAGTACCCAACTGGAGCGATACGTGGATGCTTTTGACGGACGAAAAATGTCTCTGCTCAAAAGAGTTCTCGAACAGTCGGGTCCAGAGGTTTTCTTCGATGCCATCGTCCAAGTGGCTTACCTTTCCGGATACAGGGGCGATGACGATGCAGCTCTCGCTGCACTCGAGCAAAGGGTCTCCGAACCGCCCAACAGATTCGGACGTGCCAAGAGCATGGAGCAGAAACAACCGGGGACAGCCGTCACAGACCGGGTCGACCTTGGTGTCCTCTTTGACAAGCTTATCGAGCAACCAGACCCTCATGACGTTCTGAAGGCGGCACTCGCGCATTACGTGTTTCATGGCCGAAAGGTGACCCAGTCCGAGGCCAGTCGCATCCTGAAGGTCTCGCGTTCGACCCTTCAGGCTCACCTTCAACTTGCAGAACGTTTGAATGTTGCGGAGTTTTTTATGTGTTAAAATGTGGCGCAGGGGTCCCGCGAAGGCTGGCCACGAG
>CAYWSV010000275.1:0-2963 GCA_964460155.1 uncultured Oligoflexia bacterium
AACGATAAATCATTTCAGAACAAAAACTATGATCTGAAATATCTGCAGCTTGACTGTTTCCCCTCAAACATGGTGGACTTCCCAAATATCAAATTTCATTGCTCTTTATTTTGGAACGCGGGCTGTCCGCTCCATTTGTCTAATTTACAGGAGGTCGTGGATGTTTTTTAAGATCGTTGCGCCAGTTCTGGCTTTGGTTGCGAGTAACGTAGCTTGGGCTTCAGACTGCAAGCCCTCGAAGTGGGGCGCAAAGGACGAAATCGGCGCCGCAAACCACATCAGTGCAGACTCCATTAAAGAGGCTTCTAAGCTCATTAAAAAGGGAAAGTCTGCACCACTTGGAATTGTCATTGAACCCGGAATGCCCGCCTTTCCTCCTCGCTTTGTGAATTTGAATATCCATCAACCCAATCAATTTGCTGGCCGCAAACTTGGCCCCGTCTTTGGTTGGAACTTCAATTACAACGATGACAGCGCTCAATTGTGGTTTGGCGTTGGCCCGCAGCTCGATGGCCTGAGCCACTTTGGCGAAAACGGCGAGTTCTACAACTGCAATCAAGCCGTAGACTTCGTCACCGAAACTGGTGCGAAAAAGATGGGTATCGAAGGAATTCCTCCGCTCGTCGGTCGAGGCGTTCTTGTCGACATGGTTAAACACTTTGGCAAACCCATGGAAGCTGGACAGGGAATCACTCCTCAGGACGTCGATACAGCTTTGAAGAATCAAGGTCTGAAAATTAAAAAGGGCGACATCGTTCTGTTTCATACAGGATGGACAGATTCTAAACTCAAATCAGACCCCAAAGCATGGGCATCGGTTGAGCCGGGTCTGAATAATGCGGCCGCTGCTCACGTCGCAAAAATGAATCCGATGGTTGTTGGATCTGACACATGGGGACTTGGTCCAGTCCCGCCTGTTAAAGGCGATAAGGTGTTTTTTGATCATGCTATTTTCCTCAAGGAAAATGGCATCTACATCCTCGAGAACATGGACACCGGACTTCTCGCAAGAGAGGGTGTGAAAGAGTTTATGTTTGTTCTCGGACAGGCTCGTATAAAAGGTGCTGTTCAGATGATGATCAACCCCGTCGCAATGTGGTAATTTAACTCGACAGGCATTTAATTGAGAAGGCGCGGCAACCTTGGTTGTCGCGCCTTCTTGATTGTTAAAAAGCTTATTATTTCCGCTGAAAATTTTGTTTTGAAGATGGAAGTCGGTTAAAAAATCAAGCCGTGTTCACTTGTATACTTTGATCTTACTAAAATTCGCTGTCGTAGATCGATTAAAACGACTTGAACGGAAAGAAATTTCAACAGGTAAAACTAATCTATCGAAGCTGCGTTTTTGAAAACCAGATTCTTCTATAACTTGCTCGTCTCCATAACGGATGACCACAAAATCTCTTTTTTCCTCGGTATCGAGAAACATCTCGAAGGAAATACTGTGTCCGAGTTCGGCACCGAAACTCGCAAGTTCGACGGTTTGGTCGTTCAAAAAAGGACCAAAATTCATATCAGGAAGAGAAATAGTTTGTACGGGTGGATGACCGGGTTGTGGTTGATTCGTATCGTCTCCCAAAAATTCAGCCAAAGGAATATCAACCAAATAAGTTGCATAATTCCATGGTGTGCGGCCACCATCGTGAATTCCAATAATTTTGAGAGAAACGTCATCAAGAACCGTGCTACCACTATTACCCGGCTCAGTATCGCACTGATGACTAAATTGATCGGTACCCCATCCTCCGCGCGCAGATGTTTCTAAGACGCAAGTTTGTGACCATTCGAGCGGGCGTGCCTGAGGATGACCAAAAATCGTAAGAGCACTTCCTAGTTTTGGTCGCGCTTGCAAATCAAATTCCACTTTTTCTGCGGGAGCCTTGTCCACTTTAAAGATGGCATAGTCTCTATTGTCATTTAACTCTGCGGCAAGAACGGTTTCGCATTGTGAGATTAGATAAGGAGCTTTGTCTTTGCGGTAACCCCAGCTCACCGACACGCCCTCACATGACTTTGCCGAACGCTTGGACGAGGCTTCGAAACAATGGCCTGCTGTGAGCACCAGTCCGTTGCCAATATGTGTTGCTGTACAACCCATGGAGATTTTTCCGAACGCATCAATCAAACGTGAATATTTTTCGGGAATATTCGCGCCATCACGCAACACAGGAATGAGATCATTTTTGCCGATAATTTTTTCGGCCGAGTCAGCAGACAAAAACGTCAGTGGACCGTTTTCACTGAGTGACTTGGTCAGTTTCAGCTGACCGCTTTCTCCCGCACACGCATGAAGAAAAGATGCAAGAGTGACGAGACCGATTGCGATAGTCGGACCTGAAAATCGCCGATAAAAAATCATAATTCCCCATCCATGGAATAACGCACAGCCCTGCTGCGCTTTGATTGAATCAATGAATTCAAGTAAATTTGATGGAAAATTACAAAACGAACATTAGAAATACAAGCCGCGGCAGCGAAAAATACATCTGGTCATCTGGGAAATGAGTGACACAAAACGAAAAAGGAACCCACGATAGGATTCCTCTTCATATATAACTAATATTTAGATCCCAGCATTGACCAAATTCACATACTCATTCTGCCTGGGCGAGGAGGACATTGGTCACGTTTTTGAATGTACGAGGAATTCGCTACTGCTGCTTTGCTCCTAAGCTCGAGAATTTTTTCAAGTCCGGGCGCTGCAGTAGAGTTTGACAGGCAGTCATTCGATTTACATTGTTTTACTGCGTCGAGGAGCTCATTCTGGACCTTCAGAGGGGTCCATCGAATCTTACCTCAATGGCCTTAAGTTCAATTTTATTTAAAAAATAAACATAACAGATACTGGGCCTTGGAACTTGCCACTTATTAAATCAGCGGAACACGAAAAAAAATCCCCGAAGGATTTCTCCCTCGGGGATTCGAAATAAAAAGGCTGCACCGAGCTACTCTCCCACAGTTAA
>CAYWSV010000276.1:0-2961 GCA_964460155.1 uncultured Oligoflexia bacterium
CCAACTCAACAGCCCAATCAGTATCTCATCGAATGCAAGATTCACATTGATGATTTCTGCGATTTCTTTGATTTGCGCCGAAGCGAGATCATCGAAGAGAATTCGTCAGCTGAATTCGATACTCTGGGCGGGTTTATTCTCCACCACATTGGACAGATTCCCCGCATTGGCGATCGCCTGACGATTGGTCGTGTCGTGGTCGAGGTTCTTGAAGTGAGTCGTCGACGGGTTCGGCGCGTCATTGCCAGTGTGCAGCCTGTTGAAGGTTCGGGTGGCGACATTCCTCCACATTCTGTGGTCAATGTTCAGACAAATGCTCCCGCTCCCTGACCTACGTTTCGCTTTCTCTCTGCACGTCGGTTTCGTTCGCTTATTTTAAGTAAAAAAAAGTGAGGCTCTTAGGCCTCACTCCTCTTCGTCTTCTTCTTCCTCGTCTTCATCTTCGTCGTCGAAGTCTTCGTCGTCGTCGAAGTCTTCGTCATCCTCGTATTCATCTTCTTCGACGTCGCCGTCGTCTTCGTAATCTTCGTCGAATTCTTCGTCTTCGAGATCTTCATCGTCGAAGTCTTCGTCATCGAGCTCTTCGAAGTCTTCATCCTCGTCGTCTAAGTCCTCATCTTCATCTTCCTCGTCTTCGTCGTCATCTTCCGAAGCACGACCTTTTGAGGGCGTCATGACGCCGGGCAAAAGCACATCCAACAGATCTGAGTGATCTTTGGTGCGGACTTCAAAAACCATTAGAAACCTCCGGAAAGTATATCGACGTTTACCGCTGTCGGCTCTGAGGAGCCACACAGACCACGCAACGCCCTGATCTTTCGATGACTGGAATCAGGTAATCAAAACTCGAAAACGAACGCAAGAGGGTGTGGCCATCTTTTTCGGAAGACCATTCGGCTTTTAAGGCTGACGTTCAGGTGGATTGAGTGGGACGAGTTCGATATCGGCGCCGAGTGCCTCGAGCTTGCGCAAGAGTGGTCGAGTGCGAAGTTCTAACTGTCGGGCCTGCCATTTACGGGCCTCCTCAGCTTGTTCAACCGAAGCCAAACTGACTCCACTTGTCGTGCTTGTGCCGTTTGAGGCTACGTCTTTGACGGGCTCATTTTTTTTTTGATCAGAATTGGAGCTTCTGGGGCTTGCAAATGGATCTTCGCGGCTCAGGCTTGCGAGAGCCTCCAGAGTTTTTCCTTTGGGTCTCGCGCTGACATTGGCGGTCTGCACCGGTGCTGCAGGAGTGGCGTCTTTTTGTGGTGCTTTTCGAACCATTTTATTCGGCAGCTCGAGTCCTTCAATGTGGCAATCCGAGCAGCCCAATGCGGCCAAAGCCGAGAGAAAGATGTCTGCCTCTGATTCTGAAAGTTGGGCGAAGAGTTTATTTTCAGGACAGTCACTAAAAATGAGCTTTTGTCGATTAAATTGCGTGAGCTTGGCATGCTTGAGTTTGACTGCCAGCTGAACGTTTTTCTCCTGAATCTTTGAAATGAGTGACGCGTAAAGGTCCAACATGCCGCCAGTCAACGATTGCTCGTTCGCTCCCGAACTGCGAGGTATCGTGTCGTGACTCACTTTCGGTGTGCTTGCAGCTGTTGAGGGTGCAGAGCCTTTTGGTTGCTGTATCACTTCCTGAGTGCGCGAAGGCATCGGCTGGTTAGTGCTTGCTCCGACACCGAGTCCTGTGCCAAGTCCGGCACCGCCGACGAGCAGATGGCTCAAATCATCCGAAGACAACCACTCGCTGCGACTGATGCAATCCATGATTGTGACTTCAGCCCAAGCGAGCTGGGCATTTGTCCGCAAGATTTCGCGAGCCGCATGGGCCAGCGAGCGATAGATCTCGATGAGCGCGGCAAGTGATGTGTCCGCTGAAGTTTTGGTAATGAACTCGAGTTCAGAGGGCAATAAATTTAAAATTTCGTTGGCTCGTTCAAGCGCTGCTTGGTTCCGACCCGCCTGCTTAAGAACAATCGCGCTGCGGAAAAGCAGCGATGTCTGCTCAAGGACGTGCGAGAAATCCAAACTCGACGCATCAATTTCGGCAAGAGCCTGCAAACAGACCTGTGCGTCGCGGCTGAGAATTCCTGCAAAAAGATTTTGGCATATTCCTTCGCCCATGATGCTGAGCGCGGCTTTTGCTGCATCAAAATTCACAGCTTTATGCGACCCTAGAGCAAGTACTTGTTCAAGCAAGCTCAGCGAATCACGCAAACTTCCTTTGGCTTCTCGCGCAATGAGTTGCAGAGCATCATGGGCATACGGAATGCCATCTTTGTCCAGCAGTCGCGCAAGGTGTTTGGCGATTGTTGAAGGGTCGATTTTTCGAAACGACAGAATCATGCAGCGCGAACGCACCGTCACCGGCACTTTGTGAAGTTCGGTTGTTGCCAGAATAAAGATGACCTGTGGCGGAGGTTCCTCGAGCGTTTTGAGCAGGGCGTTGAAGGCGCCAATACTCAGCATGTGCACTTCGTCGATAATGAAGATTTTGTAGCGGCCTGATTGCGGGTAGAAGCGCGCTGATTCACGCAGCTCTCGAATGTTGTCGACACCCGTATGCGAGGCTCCGTCGATTTCAAAGACGTCCTCGTGGGCACATGCCGTGATTTGTACGCAATGCGTGCAGGTTTGGCAGGGCTCAAGGGTCGGGCCGTTGTTGCAACAGAGTGACTTGGCGAGAACGCGCGCACTCGAGGTCTTGCCTGTACCGCGTGTGCCTGTGAACAGAAAGGCGTGCGGAATTCGTCCGCTTTCAATCATGCCGCCAATCGCGCGGACTGCTGCTTCTTGACCGACGAGTTCCGAGAAACTTTGCGGACGGGTTCGTCGCGCCAGAACCTGATATTCTGGGCTGCCCGTGTTTTGTTCTGTTTCTGCAAACCCTTCGAACATCTTTATCCGACCGAAAAAAGAAAAACCGCTACGAGGGGCGGCTAGAAGATGGGCCTACCTGCTGTGACCAGTACC
>CAYWSV010000277.1:0-2942 GCA_964460155.1 uncultured Oligoflexia bacterium
CGCGGGAATGAGGTCAGAAGTCGGCCTCGAGAGCATTTTGGGTGGCATTAATCCACTCGCAACAAACGTAAACATAGATTGGTAAAAATGATTTCCAGAGGGTTCAATCAGGCAGATGTTTAGTTTCGGCGCGGCCCTTTTTAAACGCGCTGCCGTGCACATGCCGCCCGTACCACCACCGACGATCACGACGTCGAACGCCTTCATAACTCCGCTCCCCTCTATTGAGTCGGTTCGGTCTGGGACCCTCTGGTTTATACTTTTCCAAGATTCTCCGGTTTTTCTCCTACTTTAACTGTGTGGTCTGAAATTGTTCAAGTTTTCGCGTTTTCAAAGAACCCTCGTTTTCTCAGGTTTGGGTAGGAAGCAGCCCGCCCTGAGTGGCCTGAGATGATGCGGGTCAAAGTTCACAAATTAGACATTAAGTTACGCGAAATCCTTGGCGATAATCCATCAGTCACATGGGAGGTGTTGAATATGAGTTTCACGGTGAAACGCCGGCTCGCTTTGCTTGCAGTTCTTGTGGTTGCCTTTCAGGGCTGCAAGCCCAAAAATTCAGAGACTCTGGAAGGTGAAGACGCCTCTGTGACATTTGTTCCTGTCGCCGCAGGCGCAGCCGTCGGTGTGAATGTTGCACTAGAAGCAACTGCTGCAGCTGCTGCTGTTTATGCTGCAGACTGTGCGCGACCCGTTGCGCAAGGCGAAGTTCGATTTTTTTGCGATGGCGGAATACGTCTGGGGCAGGCGGCTGTCGGTCTTGTTGTTCGTTCTGTGCAAACACTGGCAACATCACTTCAGTGGAGCCATGCTAACATTCTTGCCTATTTAAGTACGTTGGCTTCGCTTCAATCGAACAATGTTTTGAAGTCTGCCATCAGTACATCGTCGAATGCAGGCGCGCTTGCGGGAGCTAAAATTTCTCCAGAAATAAAATCAGAAAGCGGACGAAAGAACTTGGCCTCCGGTCTGAAGCAGGCCATTCGAATTGAAGATCGTGAAAAGAGGAACTGTATCTATTTGGCGCAGTATGAGGCTCGCCTCATACCTCGGGATTACAAAGGTAACTGGATGGGTGGCACATCTATGCGCTTCTTTGCCAAAGCACCCACACCTGAATCGGCTGAGGCGATGGCAAAATTTTTGTGCGAAGAGTACGCGGAAGTTCATTTTAAAATTGCACCAGCTATAGGGACAGGTTTGCCCAGAAGTCTGAATGAATGTCGTAAGCCAAAAATAATTGGTAACTACAAAGAAAAATATCGCACAGAGGAAATGCGCTGCCCATCTGCACGTGCCTGTTCAAACGAAACGAATTGCTACGATATTCCGTTATAGCAAGGCTGTTGCCCGGTGTGTCGAGTTTTGACTGAAGATGGCCAACATCGAAATGTCGAACGGGAGTTCGTTCCAGTCAGTTACACTTGCAGCGACAACGCGTGATCCATCGGGTTTTGAAAGCAATTTTTCAGCTTCAATAATAACATTCGCCGAATGCACAGAGGGACGCAGTCGTTCGAAAAAATGATTGTGAGACAAGTTGAGTTCATCAAGTCTTTTGAGAACATTCTCACTGAAAAAAAGCAGGCCCGTGTCAGGAGTTAAATTCATCTGGCTGACAACTGTCCAGTCATGAGGTGAAGACAGATGAAAGGACTTTAGTGAAGGTTGATGGGGCAGTGAGAGATTCTCAGACGATGGTCCATACAGAAAGGGTGCAGGTATCCCGGCCGAGTGCCAGCGGACGAGTCCGGTGCGTTGCGAGAATTCACCAATCACAAAAGATATTTCGTCTTCCAATGTGAGCAGATGAGACAAGCTCGCTATCGATTGATTACAGAATTGTAGATAATCCTGAAATGATGTGAGAGCTGCCGTATGTTCGAAGTATCTGAGTTGAGATGCGAGACCTGAAATAAATGCAATTGTTCTTTGGCCCGCCGATCTTTCCTGTGCTTTGAGTTTAAATAGCACGAATCTGTATTGATCGGTTGTTTGATTGTGGTTGAGGAAAATGTGCTCGCTCGAATCAAGACCACTCGGAAGCGTGAAGCCACGCATGGTTTGTGCAAACAGAAATGGTGACTGAACTTGATATATTGCTCCACCAAGCCTGTTGCCCAATGTTTTTTCAGCTCGCCGTTCCCAGTCTTCCTTCAGCATGATGTGCTCCTCACGCAGGAGCATGTTCTGTGTGAGTGAGACACTGAAAGCGTTGACGATTGATTGAATTGACGTTTGCTGTGGCCCAGAAGGATCTTCTTTGTGGTAGACCATAATTTCGATTGCATGCTTGTGCATTTCAAAAGGCACAATCACGTGAGTCCGAAACAGGTCTTCACGAGACGTTTCAACAGGACGCGTCTGGCTTGGCATCAAAACTCTATTTTGGAGTCTAAAAAAAGCGTCGAGTTTGAATGTGGGGTCGGGAAGCCAGAGATGCGAGACGCTGACATCGATATGAAAATGCGCGGCAATAGGCTGCAGAGGCGAGAGTCCCTGACAGATTGCATCGGTCGCATGACGGGCGAAAGCCTCAAAGTTCATGGCCGGAGAAATTTGTGAAAGGTGCCTTGAAACTCCGGATAAAGATTTGAACCAAACCTCCAGATTCACTGCGACTTGTTTTTCGCGTGGTCTGTTGATGAGGTCTTGGAGCAAGCTCTTCATGAAGGACCTTTCCTTTCTTTGCCGATGGAGAAACGGTTGTCGACTGGGTGTCAGTCGCGCTTCGCAGTTGGCGTGTCAGGTTGGGTTGATGTGCTCTCTGTTCTGACCTCGGCCCACGCTGTATCGATGGTTTCAGCTGCTGCACCCAGATCTGTAAAGAGTTCCAAGCGGCTTTCGACATCCGCAGGAGGATAAATCGAGGTATTGGCGAGTTCCTCTGCAGGCAAAAGTTCGCGTGCTTTTTCGTTCGTAGTGGCATAGCGGATTGCCAGTGC
>CAYWSV010000278.1:0-2931 GCA_964460155.1 uncultured Oligoflexia bacterium
GCAGGAGCATGCTTGGGTTCTTCTTTAAATTCAGTCTGACGCTTGCGCTGTTGTTCAATTGATCCGCCGGCTCTTCCTTTGGGATAGTTCAGAGCCTTTCGCGGGCGATGCGGTTTTCCCTTTTGAAGGTACCGAGCCACTTCTGCTCTGAGGTATTTCCAGTTTTCCTTTTCAAAATGTGACTGTCTTGATGCGAAGATATTGAGAAGTATGCGCGTTGTGAAAATCTCTTCGTACTGTCGAATGACGCTCTGGATTTCTTTCGGTATTGATGCGAGCCATTGATATTTTCGTTGTGTTCTTTGAGATAGCAGCGGCTTGACGCGTGTCTGAGTGCCACGCTCGGAAATTTCCTTGCCGAGATCAAATGGATGTTTGTATCGACTCATCAGGCAATCTTTCTGAAATACGTTAATGTTGCAAAGAGCTTCCATGCGTTGGGCGGAATGTTTGTCATAGTGTTTCCATCAGCGGTTCAGGAGAAAGGTTCTCAGCTTGAAGAAGTTCATACAGAACTTCGCGCTCGCGCGGATCGTTTGTGTTTCTCTTTGTCAGAGCAAGGTCGATGATGTTGACACAGTGCTCTCCATTTTTGCGGGTCGTTAACGCGGGCTGATTTCTCCAAATCTGCGCATAAAATCGGGATGGGATTGTGCGGCCGTCAACATGAGGGAGAGAATCGAATTCCTTTTGTGACAGTGCGATCTCGATCGGCTCATCTTCTGTCAGGCGCAATCGAGAAAGTCGCGAAAGTGCTTGATTGCCCGCATAGACAGGGTTTTGAGGCAGTTCATTGAGTCGAACTTTCCGCAGTATAGTCTCGGTTTGTACTTGAAGCAGTCGTCTCCAGAGTTCATCCCGTTCGAAAAAGGAGAAGCGTTTGTGCGGGCCGCCACTTGTTGACTCGCCGAAGCCGAGGTCAACAAGCTCAGATTATGCCGCTGTGAGGCGAATCACGAGTTTAGAAGAAAAGTATGATCATATGGTGAAAAAATTAAATCATCGTGTTGAGCAATGGAAATTGGATATGACACAAGCGGAAGCGAAGAAAGTTATTGAGATGTATGTCAATCGAAGCCAATCTGTTGCGTATGGTGAAATGTATCACACGATAAATCTCAATTGCACGACTGAAATTATAGAAGCGATTGATGCTGGAATGAGCTACAATCTGTTCGAAAAATTTGGAAAGTTTACGGCAAAGACAACTGATTTTTATCCAAATCTTGTGCGCATCTCGCTGCAAAAACGAGGATTGCTACCCCGGCTCGGTAAAGGAAATGATATTGAGGAGCTTGAAAAGGATCCTACCGCCCGATTTCAATGAACCCCTATTTTTGTCGAAAGGGAACCAGTTTAGAGGAGTGATTTGATCACCTCACCGACCAGTCTTGGAAAGAATGGGGCCCTGGTGCCAAGCGCACTCAGGCTTCTCATTTTTGCCGCAATCTAAGATGAAGTCTGCAGCGGCTTTAAATTTTGATTTTGTCCAATCCTCCTCCGATTTTGGAGCTGGAAAGATCTTTCTTTCAAAGTCAAAGTGCAAATTTGCAGGAAAAGTTTTTGCATGCTGAGAGAAACGCGGTGGAAAGTGTTTATCTTCTTGCCCTTTGAGCCCATCTGAAATTCCAACAGCTGCTGGGGCTATATAGCTGGCGTAAACGTCGCCGCCGATACGGTGGCATGTTGCGCATGGCCTTGCTTCGGGTGACATTAAGACCTTCGGGCTCCAGCGAGCATCGTGGATAGCCTCCATATAGTTCGAGGCAACGAGATAGTAGGGATCTTTTGCACTCATGGGGGGAACAACAGACTCCTCGCCCCACTTTACTTGCTGGAGATAAGGCGTCCTTAACCAAGGTTGTGCTGCATGACATGAGACGCAACGCGCCTCTGAGGCATTGAGTTTGAGCGATTGGTAAAAGGATAGACTCTCGGGGGCTGTGACCTCAGGAATTTTCCTCGCATCAACAGCCTTATCTTCATCTTCAGATTTCGGTGGCTCTTCGTTGACCTTTGAATTGAAAAAACATGTTGCACCGGATTCTCTGTCGTAACCTATGAGATTGATGTCATCAAATCGACCTGATTCAGGCGGACGATCAAAGTACCTTCGACAAACGTAAACCCATTCCGTTTTGAATCCTTCTTGTGCAGGAAGGCGTCCCACTTTTGAGTGAGGAGCGCATGAGCCATAGCTTGAGATCGCCGAGAGCAAAAAAGATGGGCGATCACAGACACGTTCCTCATTCCAGCTTCCGTTGTATGCTGCATTTGGCTTTCCATGCGGTGAAAAAACCTGATTGCTGGTTGAACCCACCGGTACTTCATAACCGGCACTGCAATCTATTTTTGGGATTTTTCCGAGCTTTCTTTCACATGCTTTTGCGTAGGCGTGAAGTTGTGTCTGCTCGTCGAGTTTGGTGAAGGCCTCTTTCGTATATTCGGATTCAAAACTAGGGTCAGTTTCTGAGTGAGAAGTTAATTTGGGCGAATTGTAGTTGCGCTTAACGCAACTCAACCCAGTCGCAGCGACCATGACTGTGAATGCGATTCTTGTTCTTCTAAATATGCAGGACATCACTCAACCTCCAGATTTCAGACTCGATGACCACACTTACAGGTTAGGTTTAAACACCCAGCTTCGCGAGTAGGGTGCTGATGGATTTGACGTGTTTTTTTTTGAGATCTTTGAGATCTTTGAGATTTGATTTGCTCAATTCGGAGTATTTATTGTTATATGCAGAAAAAATGCATTTTTATTCTAATTAAATGAATTAAATATTCATAATCATTAGATTTTTAATCATCACTAAAGTTGCATAAAAAATCTCCGAAAAGAATTCTAGGAGGCAGTGTTGCCTACCGAACTTTAGGAGGCGTCTAAGCGAAATTAAGCTCTTTGCGCATCGAACCCTCCCGTAAAATCCC
>CAYWSV010000279.1:0-2925 GCA_964460155.1 uncultured Oligoflexia bacterium
AAGCCACTCGACTTTGAATCCGCAGCCTAAAGGCACGGCAGAAACCGACTATTCATCGGAATCGGAGACGAAAGATCTCCCCAAAATCAGATCAGCTTACTTCGCCTCAGCGCTTGTTGCTGTCTCGTCGACAAGCTCAATCAGCGCACGACGAGCGTGGTCGCCCGGACGGAAGCCAAGCTTCATAATACGAGTGTAACCACCGGGACGAGTTCCCGTTGCTGGAGCTACTTGCTTGAACAAACGAGTCACAACTTCCGTGCCGTAAAGGCGCGCAGCTGCAATGCGTCTATTTGCAAGTGAATCCTTGCGAGCAAGAGTAATCAGCGGCTCAACGATTCCGCGGAGCTCTTTTGCTCTTTCAACAGTCGTCTCAATACGACCAGTCGTAATCAGCTGGGTCGCAAGGCCACGCAACAGAGCTTTTCTCTCGGCCGCGTTGCGGTTCAGTTTTCTATAACCAAAACGATGTCTCATCGCACTATCCTACCTTTTTATGCTTTAAACTCACGTTCCCGGAGACGGGCCGGATCAAAGCCTTCGATTTTCATACCAAGGTGCAGGCCCATTTCTGCAAGAATATCCTTGATTTCGTTCAGAGTCTTACGCCCAAAGTTCTTCGTCTTGAGCATTTCGGACTCGCTGCGCATTACTAGCTCACCAATGTAGCGAATTCCAGCATTTTCTAGACAATTCGCCGCGCGAACGGAAAGTTCCAGTTCGTCAACAGACTTGTAGAGGCTTTCGTTTACACGCGCGTCTACTGTGACTGTCTCAGCAACAGGAGCCTCTTCATCCGCTTCTTGGAAGTTGATGAATACCGAGACCTGATCTTTGAGAATCTTGGCTGAGTAAGCCAGAGCGTCTTCTGGAGACACCGCACCGTTGGTGCTGACCTCAAGGACCAATTTGTTGAAATCAGAACGCTGTCCAACGCGTGTCTCGGCGACCGAGAAACTCACACGGCGAACCGGTGAAAACACCGCGTCCATAGGAATAACACCCACGGGCAGTCCCAATTCTTTAATGGACTCGCTCGTTACATAGCCTTTACCCGTACGAATATGCAGCTCAGCCTTAAAGCGGCCGCCTGCACCAACCGTACAAATCACTTGTTCAGGGTCAAGAATTCTCAGAGAACCATCGCCCTGAATGTCAGCGCCCGTAACAACCTTCGGCCCACTCACGTCGATTGTCGCAATCTTTTCAGATTCGCCATCCAACCATACGCCCAGAGCCTTGAGGTTCAGAACAATCTCAGTCACATCCTCAGCAACGTCGGCAACTGTTGAAAACTCGTGTTCGACGCCTTCAATTTTGAGACCAACGACTGCCGCACCCTGCAACGAAGAGAGCAGAACGCGACGAAGAGCGTTTCCAAGTGTCGTTCCAAAACCTCTCTCGAGAGGCTTTGCAATGAAACGACCAAATACAGGGGTGACATCTTCTTTTTCAATAAACTGTGGCTTTACAAGCGCTTTCCAGTTGCTCTGCATCAATTACCCCGTTTTCAATCCAAATGAGCGCGCGTACATGCGCGCAATGTTTTACTTCGAGTAAAGCTCGACAACCATCTGCTCACGTGCAGGAACAGAGATGTCCTCACGAGCAGGTTTAGCGAGAATCTCACCAGTAAAGCTTGAACTATCCCACTTCAGCCAAGCTGGTGCGCCGTGACCTTCGCGTTTAGTTGCCTCAAGCGACGCCAACACGGGCGCCATGTTACGGCTTCCTTCAACCAAAGTCACCTTATCACCAACCTTCAACACTGCTGAAGGAATGTTCAAACGCTTGCCATTCACCAAGATGTGGTTGTGGCGAACAATTTGTCTTGCAGCGTTGCGGCTAGAAGCAAGGCCAAGACGATAGACAACGGAGTCAAGACGAAGTTCGAGTCCCTGCAGAAGCAACTCACCCGTCTTACCTTTTTTAACAGAAGCTTTTTCGAAAAGACCGCGGAATTGTTTTTCAAGAATTCCGTAAACGCGACGCAGCTTTTGCTTTTCACGAAGCTGATTTCCGTAGTCGGAAAGCTTGCCGCGACGAGCTCCGTGCTGACCAGGAGCAGACTTGCGTTTGTCAACTGCGCACTTGTCTGTATAGCAGCGGTCGCCCTTGAGATAGAGCTTAACGCCCTCTCTGCGACACATTCTACAGCTTGGACCAATATAACGAGCCACGATTGAATCTCCAATTTTATTAGACGCGACGACGCTTCGGCGGACGGCAGCCATTGTGTGGAATGGGTGTTTCGTCCTTAATGAGCGTAACCTTCATACCTGTTGCTGAAATTGCACGGATCGCAGACTCACGACCAGAGCCTGGGCCTGTCACAACGACAGAACACGAACGCATACCGTTTTCCATCGCCTTGCGGGCTGCGTCTTCCGCGGCCATCTGAGCTGCGAACGGAGTACTGCGGCGTGAACCTTTGAAACCCTTGCTTCCTGCACTCGACCAAGTGACGACGTCACCGTTTACGTCGGCAAACGTCACGATCGTGTTGTTGAAGCTTGCACAAATCGTAGCGACACCTACCGGAACGTTGCGTTTAACACGCTTCTTTTTGCTGACAACAGCCTTGTTCATAATTGACTCACTTCAGCTGACTATTATTTCTTCTTGTTCGCAACTGTCTTCTTAGGACCCTTGCGCGTACGAGCATTCGTCTTTGTTCTTTGACCACGCACAGGCAAACCACGACGATGGCGAAGACCACGATAGCAGCCCAAGTCCATCAAGCGCTTCACGTTTGACTGAACCATACGACGCAGGTCACCTTCTACAGTGAGACCGCTGTCGATAGCCTTACGGAGCAAGTTAATTTGCTCGTCCGTCAATTCCTGTGTGCGTGTGTCACGGCTAATTGCAACCTTGTCAAGAAGCTTTTGAGCTGTCTTGCGGCCAATTCCGTAAATATAAGTT
>CAYWSV010000280.1:0-2923 GCA_964460155.1 uncultured Oligoflexia bacterium
GTCAATTCCGAAGGGAGGTTCGATTGGATAGGAATGCCAAAGTCGCCTGGCGCGACGACGTGGTTAAATACCTAGACAAGTCGTCCGCGCTGTTTTTGGCGCAATATCAGGGCATGACGGTTGAAGAGCTGACGGAACTCCGTCGTGCTCTTAAGGCCGCCAATGCCGAGTTCCGCGTCGTGAAGAACACGATTGCCAAGAAGGCCATTGAAGGTCGTAAGGAAAGCGTTATTGCTTCCGACCTCAAGAACCAAACAGGCATCGTCTTTGTATTCGGCGACGTTGCGGCTGCAGCTAAAGCATCCACTGAAGCTTCGAAGAAAAACGAGAAGCTGAAAGTTGTTGCTGGCTACATGGAAGCCGAGAAGCTGGGTGTTAAGCAAATTGAGTCTCTGGCATCTCTTCCTTCGCGGGAAGTTCTTATTGCCAAGATCCTCGGTTCGCTCGTTGCTCCTCACCGTGGAATGCTGGGCGTTGTCCAGGGTGTTCCACGCGCGATGGTCAGCGTGTTGAATCAGATCAAGGAAACAAAGACTGCTTAAGACTGCAGATTGAATTTTTTGCTTAGTTTTAAATCATTTAATTAGGAGAGATAATTATGTCGACTATCACTAAAGAACAATTCATCGAGTACATCAAAGGCCTCACGCTGATCCAAGCTGCTGAACTCGTCAAAGAACTCGAAGAAATCTTCGGCGTTTCTGCTGCTGCTCCTGTTGCTGTTGCTGCTGTTGCTGGCGCTGCTGCTCCAGCTGCTGAAGCTCAAACAGAATTCGAAGTCATCCTCAAAGCTGGCGGCGACAAGAAGCTCGACGTCATCAAGGAAGTTCGCGCTCTGACAGGCTTGGGTCTGAAAGAAGCTAAGGACCTCGTCGAAGGCGCTCCTAAGAGCCTCAAGACTGGCGTTTCTAAGGCTGAAGCTGAAGACATCAAGAAGAAGCTCACAGCTGCTGGCGCGACCGTTGATATCAAGTAATCCCCTTGCTCAGGCTCAGTGCCTGACGTGGGTATAAAGTCTCAAGCCAACCGATACCCTCGGTTGGCTTGACTTTTGCTATTAGGAAGATAAGTTTCGGCCTACATGCGCAGAAAGGGCCACGGACGTGGTTTGAGCCTTTTTGTGATTTTGGATCAGTAACGTAACGAGGTCCTCTTTATGTCTAATTTGGCATCTAGTTTTGTTCGCCATCGGAGAAACTTTGCAAAGGTTCATCCGATTATCGGTATGCCTAACCTAATTGACATTCAAAAGAGGTCGTATGCCGAATTCCTGCAGGGCGTAGAAACCGCCGACACACGAAGCGAAATCGGGCTTCAAGGTGTGTTCAAGAGCGTTTTCCCTGTTCAGGATTTCGATAAGACGGCTTCTGTTGAATTCGTCAGTTACTCGCTCGATGAGTCCAAGTACACCGTTGAGGAATGCCGTTCTAAAGGCATGACTTACGCTGCACCTATCAAAGTACTCATTCGACTCTTGATTTGGGATGTTGATCACGAAACAGGCGTTAAGTCGATTCGTGGTTTCAAAGAGCAAGAAGTTTACTTTGGCGAAATTCCGCTGATGACAGAGAACGGAACGTTCATCATTAACGGAACAGAGCGTGTTGTCGTTTCTCAGCTGCATCGTTCGCCGGGTGTGTTTTTTGACCACGACAAGGGCAAGACTTTGTCGTCGGGCAAGTTACTTTATAACGCGCGAATCATCCCTTACCGCGGATCGTGGTTGGATTTCGAATTCGACACCAAAGACATTCTCTATTGCCGAATCGACCGTCGTCGTAAGATGCCTGCTACGATTCTTCTCAAGGCGTTGGGATACACAACGGAAGAATTGCTCAATCACTTCTACGAACGTGAAACTATCGGGCTCAAGGAAGGCAAGTTCTGCCGTAAGGTCGATTGGAAATTCCTTGGAAGCAAGAGAGCTCCATCTGATATCGTCGATCCAAAAACCGGCGAAGTGCTCGTCAAGCGCAACCGCAAGATCAGCGCGAAGGTGGTTCGCCAAATGCAGGCTGCCAACGTCAATGAACTTTCAATGACTGATGATGAAGTCAGCAGGAAAATCATTGCGCGTGACATTATCGATGAAGACACGGGCGAAGTTCTGTTTCCCGTCAATACTGAGCTTCAAAAGCCAGTTCTCGAACAAATCAAGCTCAAGAATATTTCTCAGTTTGAAGTGCTCTTCATTGACGAAGTGAACGTGGACTCTTCATTCAGAGATACATTGAATGCAGACAAAACTGCGAATCAGGAAGAAGCCCTGATCGAAATCTACAAGCGTATGCGTCCTGGTGATCCACCAACGCTCGACAATGCGAGCCAGTTGTTCGACAACCTCTTCTTCGTCAAAGAACGTTACGACTTGTCTCGAGTTGGTCGTCTGAAGTTGAACGAAAAATTGGGACTCGGCGACAAGATCGACATCGATCACAGAACTCTGACCCGTGAAGATATTCTCGGAACGGTCAAAATGCTTCTTGCTGTTCGCGCAGGAACTGAGGTCGTCGACGATATCGACCACCTTGGTAACCGTCGCGTTCGTGCGGTTGGCGAGTTGTTGGAGAACCAATACCGTATTGGTTTGACTCGTATCGAAAGAGCGATTCGCGAACGTCTGCAGTTGCAAGATCTGGACAGCCTGATGCCTCACGATCTCGTGAACGCTAAGCCTGTGACAGCTGTTGTGAAGGAGTTCTTTGGCTCTTCGCAGTTGAGCCAGTTCATGGACCAAACAAACCCGCTGGCAGAAGTTTATCACAAACGCCGTTTGTCTGCCCTTGGACCAGGTGGTCTCTCGCGTGAGCGCGCCGGATTCGAAGTTCGCGACGTTCACCCGACTCACTACGGACGTATTTGTCCAATTGAAACTCCTGAAGGTCCGAACATCGGTCTTATCGTGTCACTCGCATCTTATGCG
>CAYWSV010000281.1:0-2900 GCA_964460155.1 uncultured Oligoflexia bacterium
CGCTCGCACCGGTGTAGCCCACGAGGTCATCATACGTGACAAGCAAGCCACCATCCTCAGGAATACCAGGACTATAGGTGAACGAGCCCACTGTGGCCGTGGGTGTTGCGTTTGCGGATGTGACCGAAATATTGATATTTGCAACTGTATCCGACCAGTCCATACCATCGAACACGCGCACCTTCATAACCGTAAATGTACCCGCCAAATTGCTCGGTGGTGTCCAATTGACAGAAGTCCATGAACTGCTGAGGTCAGCACCAGAAAAGACCAAGTATTTCATTGAAGCTGAGTTATTTGGCGTAGGTGCAATGGAAGTACCATTTGAACCTACAAGCGTGCCAGAGTTCACGCTCTCTATGCGGAAGCTTAGAGTGGTGTTACCGATTGTTGGTTTTGCACCTGTGTTGAGGTCATAATCACGGAAATCAATTGCATTGTAGATATCAGTATATGTGATGGTTCTGACAACATTCTTCGCTACACTTGACAAGCTAGACGCAGAGAGAATTACAGGTCTGTCGTTGTTTGAAGTCACAACACCCTTGACATCAATCTCTGTTGAAGTTGCACCATCGCCATCGAGCAGTTTCAGCTTGAAGATCTGATGCGAAGCAATCGTGTTGCTGTTTTCATAAAGCGGCGGTGTCCAAATCACTTGGTCGCCAGGATACATAGTGTAAGGTGCGGTGACGTTCGTGAGCACACCGCTGACGTATCTTTGCAATGTGCCCGTTGCACTCGCCAGACTGCTGATCTGATAACCGAGAACACCGGTGGAGTCGTCGGAACTTGGGAATGTTGTGAAGAGTTTGTCGTATGAGATGACGTAGGGTGAACTTTCTGTCACTCCCGAAATTACGTTCGTTGAGTTTGTGAATGTCGGATCTTTATTTACATACACATAGACTTGGATTGCTGTTCCTGCCGAGTTGCTTCCTTCGTTGGTGTCATCGTAAGCCACGATGGAGAACGCAGCCTGACGACCTGTTGCGCCACTTGGAGGAGTCCAGGTGAACGATTGTCCGGGCTCAATGGTTTCTGTGCCGCTGACGCCCGTGAAGCTGTAAGCAGAGGGTGAGGTGCGAGCCAAAGTACTGCCGGCAGCCTCGCTCTTCACGCGGAATTTGAGAGACTTGCTCGCAATGTTCTCTTCAGCATCGTAGGCATCTGTGCGCTGTGTGCCTTGAGCCATGAGGCTTGGGTCGCCACGCAGGCTGTCGTAGGTGAATGAGAAGGCTGTGTCTTTCACTGCACCCGTGAAGTCTTTCACATAAGTGATGACCGGAATCTGGTTGGCTGTTGCACTAAATGTAGCCTGCAGGGTTGCTTCGTTTGCAGAATAGGTTGTGCCGTCGTAGCCGCGCACCGTTGCAAGGGTTACGGCAGAGCCCGTGGTTGTACTTGTGGGGAAGAACACCAAGCTTTCACCCGGAACGAATTGTGAGTTCGCATTGGGTGCCACTGGGTTAGCTTGCGATGCACCAACAGTGGCAACCATTGTTGTGCTACCCTTCTTGATACTGCCATTTGAAATAGAAGTGATGACAAAGGTGACGTAGGAGTTGTCTGTGTCGGCAGCATTCAAGGCCGCTGCAGCTGCAAGAGTCGAGTAGCTGATTGTGAATGGTTTTCCAACAGCATATCCGGAGCCTAGGCTGTAGTTGCCATTGGTTATTGATGGCGCTGCATTAGAGCCCGTATCAATATTCATGCGCAACAAGCCTTGGGTCGCGGAGGAAACATTACCGCTATCGATGACTGTGAATTTCACCGCATCGAAAATTCCCATCAAGTTTTCAGGGCCCTTCCAGTAGATACTCTTTGTACTTGTGACCTGCTTATTGCTGCTGCTGTAGACTGTCGCACCAACTTCACTTGCGCTCGTGCCAATCTTCAAGCTCTGGCCTGCACCTAACGATTCAACTTGAAGAATCAATGCCGTTCCTGTTGAATCTTCTACATCTGACACACCAAGATACGTGCGCAAGTCAGAATGGGTTACTTCCTTCCAAGCATTGCGACCCACACCAGTGACCGTATATGGGCCAGCGATCACTGGAGCTGAGTTTGTCGCGTTGACGTTGACCCTGACACTCACAGGCTGTGCATTGTCTGCGGTACCATCGCTTGCGGACACAACAAAAGCTGTTTGAGGACTTGTCGCGTTGTCCGTTGGTGGACTCCACAACATTGTTTCACCAGCGCTCAGATATGCCGTAGCAGGCATTGTACTTGCAGATGTATATGCAACTCCGCCAAGCACGAGAGTACCACTGCTCACAGCGGTCACTTTATATTTCACAACCTGACCGTCGGCATCGCTTGCAGGAGCTGCACTGCTCAGAGCGCTATAGCTGATGGGCAAGGTGCCATTTTCGGCAACTGCTGTTGCCATGGTGACTATGTGGCTTGCGTTTGAAACCGATGCAGCCCACGCAGGTGCCGAGTTGCTCGACGAAATTGTAACTGTGATGTCCCAAGCCGTATTCGAATAATCGGTGCCATCGAATGGACGCACGGTCATCACTGTGAATGTGCCTTCGGCATTGTTTGGTGGTACCCAGTACACACTCGTCACTGGGTTGGTTTGGCTGCCAACTGTGCTCACCAGCGTGTACATATTCGCAGATGTGGTTGGGTTAATAACACTGCCCGCTGCACTGCTTCCGCTGTAAAGGGTTCCCGAAGACACACGTTCGATGCGGTACGAAATTGTGTTGGCCTCGGCATCAGTAATCTTGCCTGTAAAGAGTGTATTGATGTTTGCATATGTATACGTCTGAGCAACATTCTTCGAAATACTTGAAAGCGCAGTTGGTGCCGAGCTCACCACAGGAATATCGTTGACCGCAGCAACCATGACTTGAACCTGAGTTGGAGTTGCAGCCTTCGCGCCA
>CAYWSV010000282.1:0-2149 GCA_964460155.1 uncultured Oligoflexia bacterium
CGGTTTGCCAGCCACTGAATCCCTTGCCTGTGACGCCATTGTAACGCTGAGGGATACGCCATGAGCGCATGATTCCCTGCGGTGTATCAACAGCGGAGTCCTGGTTACCGGCACGGATGTTGGTCATCCGCATCTGGGCGTCCAGAAGTTTCAGACAATTCTCGTAGTCGCGGTAGACGTCCTCACGACGGCGGACCGTGTCGAGGTAGTAGCGGGCGATGATGAGCGCCGTCCGCTTCCTATTGGAGGAGATGATGACCTGACCCGCCTTGCCCGCCTGTTCAATGTGGGAATCGATCAGGGCGTTGGCATCCTGAATCGCCATCCACAACTTGGCGTTGTTGACGTTTACAGCCGCGGCATCATCGATGTTAGTGAGCTGAATCGCTTCCTTAAGCCCGTACGCCAGAATGAAGTCGTCCGGAGTGGCATTACGTGGATCCGGATTCCGATTCTGGTAAGGGAATCCGTATCCGCCGATGGTGTGGCCGAGGTTTGACTGTTGGACCCACCCATTCGCTTCCTCGCTGTAGGAGACCTTGTTGATTGCCGGAACACGATGAAAGGCGCGAACCGCCGCACGCTTAATGGTGACAGCAGTCGCGCCCGCAGGAGTCGGCCCTCGCAGGCAGACATTGAGGTCCTGCGGAGGGTCGTAGCTGACGAAGATTTCGTCGAGCTGGCTTAGATTTTCGGCGAGACCAAGCGCCACAACAGTGTCGCTGGAATAGACCATCGTGGAGATCACGACTTGGCCGTAGTTAACGGTCCACGCCTGAATTGGAACAATGATATTGGTGTCGAGAGGTTCGGTGAAGTATAGTAGTACTGTCCTTTGGTTTGTAACCTCGATTTGGGATATTTGCGGTGTCAGCACTGTCGAGGGTCGGCCTGTGATACAGGGCTTTTACCCTCACGGGATCCACTGAGGCGTACGATGGAGGTACGGGGCCTGGTGATCGATTGGGAGGAATCGCTCCGACTGCCAGAATGCGATCGGATCCTTCACGACGCGAAACACCACACCGTAGCCCGGTCGGTAGAGGCAGTTTGTCAGGTAGTTGAGGCCGAGGCGGATCGGCCATTCATCACGCCAGTTATAGTTCTGCCACGCCACAATCGTGATGATTTTGCCCCTTCCGAGCCCGGCTCCAGGAGCATTCTGAACCTCATACTCGATGCTCGCGACCTCGTTGTTGAACAATTCGCGCTTGTTCCCAGGCGGCTCGTCAAAAAGCTTGATCTTGAGAGAGCGAAACTGTGTCGGCACCGCATCATCCGCCTGCTTGCTGTAGAAGCCCGCTAGGAAACCTTCTGTGACGAGGGGGAAATCCTCTACATAGGTGTACATCGGATAGTAGTGATCCGGGTCGTAGACGGCGAATCCACTCGGGAATTCTGTCACCTCATATTCGAGGACGTCCTCATAGAACCAGCGTTGAGTGTAGCGACTCGGTTTACGGATTGCCATGATTACGACGGGGGTTCATTCCATTTTGCTCGTCCGCCGTATGGGTTCGGCCGTGGTGAATCTCCGTACGCACTCTGCTTCGGCATCTCCTTCGCCGATGTCGGGAACGCGTAATCCCACACCGACTGTTCATTCACTGGCTGCTCACCGTCACCCGCGGAGTCAGGTGGCTGTTTACCGTCATTCTCACCCGCGTGGCCGTGCTGGAGATCCACATGGCGGACCCAGATGTACTTGCCCTGACGCTTGAGTACGACGCAGAGCCAACCTCCACCCCTAGGGCCGCTGAGGTCTACAGCCAGGCAGCCGACGTTCTCCTCGGTCGCGGGCGGAAACTCACCCTTTCGGTAGCACGGAAGGCGAACCATCGTGCCAGTGTTAGGCTGCTTCGTCTTCTCCGTGAGAACACCCTCGTCCCAGAGCACGTCACGAACGACACCGTACTGATACTGGGCGTCGGTCATGTCGAGAGTGACACGAAGACCGACTAGACGTTTGGGTTGCTTGCCCTTAAATGCTGGGCTGAAGTCGACCCACTGGCTTTTGGTTTCCTTACCGTCGCGTTTGCCGTACTTGTTCGAACCTTCAACCTGGGGCTTCTTCGGGTTCATGTCGTCAAACACGACTTTCACACGGCCCCTCTCCTCAGGATCATCCACGCTCACAATGGTCGCCCTC
>CAYWSV010000282.1:2159-2889 GCA_964460155.1 uncultured Oligoflexia bacterium
CCTCGCGGATCCCTTCGGGCCCGCGGCGATGGAGTCGATGGCGTCTCGCTGGGTGGAGTAGTGAGCGAGGGCGAGAAGGAGTGGGTTGGTCTCTAGCCGAGGTTCGAACATAGTCAGCCTTTCCTACGACGGGCGTTTGAGCGGGGGATGTAACGAGGCCGTTTGGCAGGGCGCTCCTGAGGAATCACCGGTTTGGGTGCCGAGTAGAAGCTTGGATCGAAGAAGTCGTCCACACCTTTCTCCTCTTCAGCCTTCTGTAAGGCCTCGAAGGTGTCAGCGAGGGCCATGGACATAATGGCTTCGATGGCCTGCTCCTCCTCTTCGGGAGTCTCTTCCATCTGAGCTTCGGCCTCACGCTCTTCAGCGATCTCGACCATCTCCTCGTGGGTCAGCTCGGGGGCTTCGGCCCCAAAGTCGTCCCAAGCTCCATCTGGAATCTTGTCGAGGGTCGGTTCAGCGTTGGTGGCGGTGTTACGCCGTCTGCGAGTTGCCATTTCAGTTCAGCATGTAGAGAGTTTGGTCCTCGACCAAAGGCTCACGCCAGGCCACGTCCTTCTGCTGGTCGAAGAATCCATCCTCAGCGGCGGCGAGGTCAGCTGCGAAGTAGGCATAACCCACCTTGCAGTTGTTGGGATCTTCAAGGTAGCTTTCAGGAGCGTGAGGGCAGAGCGGAGGATATTTGTAGATGCTGGCGTCCCAAACTGGCGGTGCCACTTCTATAGCAGATTTT
>CAYWSV010000283.1:0-989 GCA_964460155.1 uncultured Oligoflexia bacterium
AGTTGATGCGGTTTAATCCGGCGCAGATTATTGAATTTGCTCCGAACGTAGAGGCTCTCAAGATACCCTCTCATTTGTGGTCATTTGGGATTCTGACGGCTGTCATAGATCAAATCCGTCAGGATCGTCAGATCGGATCAAGTTTGTCTGAGTTTGCGTTGGAGATGATTGAGGGTTTGCGACTTGAGCCGCGTCTTAAGGGAAGTGCCTCAAACGTTCCGCGTCGGTGTGCTTTTATTATTCATCCACTCAGTGTGAAACATTTGTCACTCACTCCGGGAATGTCCTGGCTTGCACACTCGCCAAAATCCGTTGTGCGTTCGGCCGAGAAGTTGCTCGCCCACGTCCCCGTCTTTCACTATGGCCAACTGACACACGCCATCAGTGATTCAACAGGACAAGAGGTGATCTGCGATATTTACGCTTTGTGCGCGACTCCGCGCGCGATGCTCAGCATGGATGAAAACTTTATTTATGACCAGCTGGTCGCAGCTGCGGAGCATGCTCACAAGCGTGGCGCATTGATGATTGGCCTTGGGGCATACACAAAAGTTATTGGAGACTCTGGAGTCACCGTTGCTCGACGTTCACCCATTCCGGTGACCACAGGTAATTCTTATTCTGCATCAGCAACACTTTGGGCTGCGCGTGAAATGGTGTTGCGGATGGGGTTTGTGCCTGCATCAAGTCATCAGAGTCTAATTCCTATGAAGGTCATGGTTGTTGGTGCGACAGGAAGTATTGGCCGTGTATCCGCGCAGCTCCTTGCTCTTGTTGCAACCACCGTGGTGATTGTTGCACCGCGTCCTGATAAGCTTCTTGAGTTACGTGATGAACTTGCTGCACTTGCGCCAAACACCGAGATTCTTGTGAGAACAGATCCCAATGAGGACCTCGTCGATACAGATCTCATTGTTACTGCAACGTCCAGTCAGCGGGGGCAGATTTTAGTTATTATGCAGGTTAAGCCGGGCGCTGTGCCTTGTGAG
>CAYWSV010000283.1:999-2887 GCA_964460155.1 uncultured Oligoflexia bacterium
ATATTTATAGAAATGAATTAATTATAAAATATGAGAAAAAATTATTAAATTACAAAAATATTTTTATTTTTAATAATATAAATAATTGTAGATATTATGTTTAGATTTTAGATAATATGTTTAGATTTTAGATATTATGAAGGTTAAGCCGGGCGCTGTGATTTGTGATTGTTCGAGACCACTGGATATTCGTCCCGAGGAAGCACGGCGTCGGCCTGACGTTCTAGTTATTGAAAGCGGTGAAATTGACTTGCCTGGGCCTGTGAGAATGAACGTGGACATCGGGCTCGCAAAGCCGAGCGTTTATGCGTGTCTTGCGGAGACTGTCTTGCTCACAATGGAGGGGCGCTATGAGAGCTTTTCGCTTTCGAGACACCTTCAGCTGGCCAAGGTCAAAGAAATATATCAACTCGGACTCAAGCATGGAGCGCGACTTTCGAGCATCCGCACGCACGAGGGATTCTTGACTGACGAAATGCTCGAGCGGTGCAGGGAACTCGCCAAAGAAAAATTGAGGGATTGGAAAATGCCCAATGCAAAGACCGGACGAAAGCTCAGACTCGTATGAGTGAAAAATACTTTAATAAACTCAATTATTCGCTTGCAAACGAAGACACGACTCTTGAGATGAATATTCTTCAGCCTCAAGCTGGACACGTGGTCTCTGTTGCGGGCAGTGGTGCTCGGGTCTTGCCCCTATTCGCCAAGCAGCCAGCTCAGATGACAATTGTCGATCTCTCTAATGAACAATTGTGGTTGAGCGAACTGCGCATTGAAACAGCGCGAATATTGGAACACGAAGATTATCTGAAGTTTTGGGGTTATCCGCCAAATATCGGATCGCCCGAATTCCGTCGTCGAGTTTTGTCGGAGGTGATGATCTCGGACGCGTGCCGAAATTTTTTTAGACGAGTGTTTGATGAACTCCAGTGGCAGTCTGTGTTGTACAATGGCCGGTGGGAGCGGACGTTCGATAAAATATCTCGGTTGTGTCGCAGTCTCTTGGGAGAAGATGCAGTTCGTATTTTTGAGTCAACAACGATTCAAGAGCACATGAAATATATGCTTTCTGAATTTCCAAGGCTGAAGTGGAACTTTTTAATCTTTGTTGTTGGTAATTCTTCTTTTTTCAATGCGTTTCTCTATGGCGGACATTTCCCAAAAAAGAACACCGAAGGCAGTCACAGAAGTTTCTATCAGAATGCATACGATAGGATTTTCGCAGCAGGACTTCCTCGAGAAAACTTCTTTCTTCAACTGACCCTTTTAGGTGAGATAAAATATGCTGAGGGAAATCCGGTTGAGTGTCGCGAGGATGTGTTTGAACTCATTAAGAAGGGCATTCGCAGTGCCCGAATTCAATACGTGAACAACAATGTTGTTGAATGCGTCGAGGGATTGACTGCAACACCCGCTGATTTCGTTTCACTTTCAGATGTTCCGTCATATTTTGACGATTCTACCTCAATCAATTTTCTCAGCCGCATGAGTTCTGGACTGAATCCTCAGGCACTGGTGGTTGCGAGGTATTATTTGCGGGTTCTTGATGCCATGAATCGCGAAGGATATTTCACGGTATCGCAAAAATATCGTGCATCGATTGATGTCGAAAAAACTCAAATGTACCATATTGACGTTTATCAGAAATCATAAATGTAAACGGAGTTATCCGATGAAGAGCAATGTTGCGGAACGTTTTTCTGCCTTTTTTGCGGCTCTTGTCGTTTGTGTCGGATTCGTTTCGTCAATTGGGTATGCGTCAGCAAGTCGAATCACTGCCGATGAAATCATTCGACGTGCTGATGATGTTCGGTGTCCTGCTGAGTCTTTTTTCATGGAGGTAGAGGTAACCTCAAAGGGACAAGACGATGCGGTCAAGCTTGAGGTG
>CAYWSV010000284.1:0-2880 GCA_964460155.1 uncultured Oligoflexia bacterium
CCGAATGCCAAAAGCTCGAATCAGATTTGGCACAGGCAAACTCCAAGGGTACCACAGCTGCACTGCATCTTCATGAGATTCGCGAAAGCGCTCAAAACCAAATCAAAGAGGCTCGAGACTCGTCCGAACGCGAGATTTCTTCCATTAGAATGCAGTGTGAGGAGGACCTACGCCTCGCCCACCAAATCCGCGACGCAGCTCTCGCAGAACTTCAGGACATGCGTGACGGCCGCGATAAGTCTATCGCAGAAGCCTGCAAGCCCCTCCAAGACAAAATCGACTCTCTGATTCTTGCCCACCAACAAGAAATAGAAACAGTCAATCTTTCTGCTCAACAACTTATTGAAGAAAACTCAAAGACCCTTCAAAAAACCATTCAAGAAAACGAAGTAGCAACCGAGAAGGCACGCGCAGCAGCTCAAGCAGAAATCGACAAAATTCGCTCAGAGGCCGCCGTCACAATCGGCCAATTGCGTGTCGACGCCACAAACATGAAGCAAGCCTTCGAGCGCGAGTTCGAGAACTTAAAATCATCGCAGAAGAAAGAAACTCAAGACGCTTATCAGCGCGGACGTCGAGAAGCCGAAGAGATGAAAGTCAGCATTCTCAACGATGCACAGCTGGCCTTTGAGGCAGCGCTGCGTGAAGCAGAATTTGCAAGAGATGCTGCTCAACGGGAACTCGAGCGTGTTCGCGAGCAATCCAAAAATGAACTTGAGCGTATAAAAGAGGTATACGGCCGCGAAATGGAAAGAACCCGCGAGGCCGCAGCCCGAGATGTTCAGCAGGCAGCGGACTATGCACGCCGCGACTTTGAACAGCTTACACGCGATTTCGAGATTGCCCGCAGAACATGGGACGACGAACGCACTTCAATGACAGAGAAAGGCGAACACGCCAAGAAGCTATGGGAAGAAGAAAAGGCTGTGTTAGCCGAAAAAACAGAACAATCTCGCAAATCGTGGGATGAAGAGCGTTCACTTCATCAGCAAAAACTCGAACTCGCAATGCAGAACTCGACAGCTCTGCAAAACCAAATATCAACTCTTCGACAACAAATTAATACTCTTCAGCAACAAGTCGTTCAGCATCAGGCAGATGCAAGCGCAGCACGCATTGCAGCGAAGGCATCATCAACGACTCAGTTGACCCAAAAGAACGGAGAAGAGGCGAATCAGCGTCAAGCTGTCGCCGTGCTCCAGACCGAGTACGAGTCAAAGGTTCAGCAACTTCAGAAATCTGTTGAATTCTGGAAGACCGAAGCTGAAAACCTCACCCGCCGCCTACAGAATCAGAAAAAAGAATTCGAAACACTCAACCGTTCACTCGAATCCCGCTCCCAAACTGCAACAGGACGGATTCAGGACCTCACAACGCGCTTTGCACGTATCCAAGGAGAGGTGAACAAGCACGAACAAAACATGTCGGAGCAAAACCGACTCTTGCAGGAAATGATGGCACTTGTCCCGGAAATCAACCACCAACTCCTCAAAGTGACGACACAAACCGAAGCCAGTGCTTTGGAGATTGGCGAAAAGGTCCGCTACATCTACGAAAAAGCACAAGAGCACCTCGTTGAATCTCACCAAATCTCGTCGCAGTTCGCTGGTGGGCGAACGTCTGGTTCCGGAACGAGCCTCAGTGAAGTCATTCACAAGAGCCTCGAGCTACTGAGGGAAATGACGGCCATGATGGAGGAGAACTCGCAACTCAACTCTGCGTCTTCACGGTCAATCGAGCAGATTCTTGTCAGCACCACTGAAATCAACAAAATCAGCGACGAAATTCAGTACATCTCGGACCAAACAAACCTTCTCGCTCTGAACGCCGCAATCGAAGCTGCTCGAGCAGGTGAACACGGACGAGGCTTCTCGGTTGTTGCCGAGGAAGTCCGCAAACTCTCTGACCGCACAAGTGTCGCCTCCAACAGCATTATAAAAATTGTTGGCAACGTGAATACGAGTATCCGCGACATGAGCAAGAACCTTCTTGAAAGCCTCAAGAAGAATGCGGAAAAGAAAACGCACGTCGACCAAGCCGTGGGTGAACTCGTACAGACCGCCGAA
This sequence comes from uncultured Oligoflexia bacterium, assembly GCA_964460155.1. GTDB lineage: Bacteria > Bdellovibrionota_B > Oligoflexia > Silvanigrellales > Silvanigrellaceae > RFOM01. Next base: position 2,067 of record CAYWSV010000284.1, read on the forward strand.
GAAAGCACCGAGGTCTTCACAAAACTCATTGCTAACGCTGTCACAAGTTCAGAGAGTGTCGCCAAGAGTATCGACCAAATTGTTTTGAGCCTTCAATTCCAGGACATCACAAAACAACAAATCGAACACGCAATGAACCCGCTCGAGCGGATCAAACTCAACGTCGAGGAACTCTTGACACGGACCGCCCGACGCGAACCGACACTCTCGACAGTCCCTCAAAATTCGACCGGCGTCACAAGTCTGACAGCGGCACAATCTGCCCTGAAGGGTACCGACAACCCCGCGTCAACACGGGTCTCACCACCCATTACTTCGCAAAACAATGAAGAGTCAGATTTATCAAAAGGCGAAGTGGTTTTTTTCTAAAATAAAAAAACTAAACACACCTTTTTCGTTCGAGCTTGTCATCCGGCCAACCACCTGTCATACTGACTCAGCAATCCGAACAACAAAAAATTTCTGAAGAGTGTTCACCGATTCAAGGAAGAGTCGGTGTCATTCGTGGATCAGGAACCTTTAAGTCCGCAGGGAGCGGGGATGAGGAGTTTCTCGTGAGCGTGGTGTCCGCACTATTGGGCTCAAGCACTGTCATTCGCCATGTCCAACATTTGATCATGAAGGTCGCCGAAGCAGAGGCGCCTGTCTTGATTACCGGCGAGGCCGGAACTGGCAAAGAAATGGTTGCGCGTGCCATTCATGAGAAGTCTTCTCGCGCTTCCGGACCGTTTGTTCCGGTCAAGTGCGGGACTATCGCCGATGACTTGCTCGAGGCAGAACTTTTCGGTCACGAAAAGGGCGCATTCCCCGGAGC
>CAYWSV010000285.1:0-2867 GCA_964460155.1 uncultured Oligoflexia bacterium
CTTGAAGAAGCATCAGTGTCTGCTGGGCTGCCAGCCGAGGCTCGTAGCTTGCGCCAACCTTGCTGAAAAATTCAACGACGTTTTCGTTCTTGTCATTGAGTATGAACAAGATTTTACCAAGTATGAATGCGTATTCGCTCAACCCTGATTGAAGTGCCTTGCGGCCGTGTTCAATAAGCTGGCCAACCATGTCGTCACTCAGAGCGCCTTGAGCCGTGCTGCCAATGTGTGATTCCAGAACACTCAACGCTGCTTCACCGAAAGACGAGTCGTTATTCTTGATTGCTGAAGGTATGGACAAGCGAAGAGCAACAATCAGATATTGTGTGCTCCATGGATTGGGTTTGAGGGAGCGGTCGATTTCTTGTTTCGCCTCGTCGGTTTCACCGACAGCCAAAAGTGCACTCGCCCGCGCCCAGTGCAGTTCACTGCGTTGTTGAGGTGTCAGACCTGCGATTTCGTTAGTCTTACGCGCGATCTCCTGAGCAGAGAAAAACTCTTTATTTTTAATTAAAAAGTTGAGGTAACGGAGCACAGAATCAACGTTCAACGAGTCGAGCTCGTACATCATTGAGAAATGATGTTTCGCACGATCGGTGAGTCCCAAACGAGAAAGCATCTCACTCATATAGAAATGAATTTCAGCATCGTCGTTGGTATCTTGCAATGCTTCTTGCATCAGTTGCAGAGCCACAGCGGCCTGATTGCGTGAGAGTGCATCACGAATTCTATTCTTGCGTTCCATGTAGGGACGAATTGCCACCGAAGACAACGTCAATTCACACAGAAGCTGACAAAAGCGGATTTCGGGATTGCCTGCATGATTCAGATACGTCGTTTTAAGACACTCTTTGAGTGACAACGATGCATACTGCGCAACGCAGTGTGCAGCTGTTTTGCTCGCAAGATCTAAGGGTGTGTCTTTAGCAATTAGCACTGAGTAAAAGCAAAGCCGAGCCAGATTCGGTAATCCGTATTCTTCGGCAATCTGCCCGATGAAGGCGATCTGAGCTGGACTTTTGGGTGATTTTTTGCACGCGATTGCGATATTCTCTGCTTCGCGTCGGCATGCCTCCGCAGCAGGTGAATTCGAGTCGAGTTTGTAGGCGTTCATAGCCCCAAGGAGGCATAAAATTTCAATTTCAGGCGGAACTTCACCACGCTGACGCTGCATCCAGTCTGCAAGCGTGCGCAGCGCAGCAATCGCATGAGTGCTCTCGCGTTTTTCCAAGAAGTATCTGTAGAGCTGAATGTGAGTTTCATAGGTTCCATGAACCAGATACTTGTCGAGTTTTTCAAATTTGTCAGCATAATCTGGGCTGCTTTCGGGCAACGCCCCAATCTGCTGAAGCTCGGCCATTGTTGCAAGAACGGCCAAGGATTCTGGATTCAGCTGATATGCGCGTGTCCATGCATCTACAGCCTCCTGAAGATGGCCCGTTAATTCGAGAGCACAGCCAAGAACGAACCAAGACCATGAACTCTTGGGTTGCACATCGCGCAGGCGCAATGCGGCCTGTAAAAGTGGGTGCTGCATTTGCTCGGAAACTTTGGGAGCTTCCTGTTGTCTGATTTCGGACATGTTCTGCTTTGCTGAGAGCAGTTCGTCGTCAGCTGATGCATCTGGTAAAGTCGGCATACCAGAGGGCACTGCGTCATCGGGAACAATCGGCGCGCGCTCAATTCGCCAGCTGCGCGTTGTTGGTGACGATGTTGGTGGTCGCGAGGATTCCCAGCGCGCGAGAAGTTGCCGTGTTGCTTCGTCCTGATGAACAGGTCGCTTTTTCACCACGAGTTCGTTGCCAGCATCCAATGCAACAACGTCTTTTGTTGGTGCAAGCATGTGCGTTGTATCTAATTCATCGTCTTTGAGGAATGTACTTTCATCCGCCATGAGCTCTTCTTGTCGAATCTGGCTCAGAAGAGTTGCAGCCTCGATAATGAGATGGTCTGGATTTAGTGCTCTGAGTCGTTTGTATTCTTCAACGACTTCATTCAGTATCTCGGTTCTGCATGCCACCTCAATTCTACGGAAGTGGATCTCTGCGTCATTCCAATACAGGCTCGCAAGCTGAGCAAGCTGACGGCCCGCTGCATCGAAGTCCTGCACAAAAATGAGTTTGTTGACCTCTGAAAAGAGGGTCGCTTTATAGGCGAGCCTTGCCGAATGACGACGGTAACGTGCAAGTCTTTTCCGACGAATAACTTCGCTGGGTCTCGTCGATTTACGAAGACCGAGTTGCTGTCCGGGCTTCGTCCTTGAGCGTCCTGACACCATGAGAAATCTCCATAGCTATGGGCACTTTCCTTTCCACAGCATCGGCACGTTTCCGAGGAACTGAAGGCAAAAAGTATGGAGTTATATTGATTTTTTGTGAATGAATCTAAAATTAAATTGAGAAATCGGGCTGTTGGTTGTTAGTGGGTGAATCCAGTACCGGCAAAAAAGTAGACACAAATAAACAGCGCGATAAATATGACGAATATCAGCAGAAAATCCTTTTTTAATCCAAATATCAAATTAGATTCTTGTTTTCCGTGTAACAGAACTTCGAGTTCCTTTGGCGCTCCCGACGGCGGAGGGGCATCGAAGTGGTGAAGGCTGTTGGCTGTCGATTTAGCGGGTGACTCTCCAAGTTTTTCAGACGGTGGTTCGATTTGTTCAAGCTTCGCAGTTTTACTCGCAGCAGGCGGTGCGGGAGGAACTGAAGCCATTGGCTTTGGAGGAACAGATTGTCCGGGTTTCGCAGCGGTTGTTACCGCGGCAGTTGATGGTGGCGTTGATGACGCGGGCCGTGCTGCAGCAGGTGGAACCGATGCTGGAGGTTTTACCGGTGCAGGTGGAGCTGATGCTGGAGGTTTTACCG
>CAYWSV010000286.1:0-2850 GCA_964460155.1 uncultured Oligoflexia bacterium
ACGCAAGGGGCGTCCATTTTTTCGTCGGCCGACTCGTTTGCCATGATTCGTGGTGGACACATTGACCTCACGATTTTGGGTGCAATGGAAGTTTCCGAACAAGGTGACATTGCCAATTGGATGATTCCCGGAAAGATGGTCAAAGGCATGGGTGGAGCAATGGACTTGGTGGCAGGTTCGCCAAACGTTGTTGTGGTTATGCAACATTGTGCTCCCGATGGCAGCCCCAAGGTTTTGAAGCAATGCAAACTTCCACTCACGGGCAAGCGTTGTGTGAAAAAGATTATTTCCGATCGTGCCGCGATGGTCGTCACGTCTGAGGGCTTGGTCGTCACTGAAATTATTCAAGGACTCAGCTTTGAAGATTTGCAAGCCTGCACTGAAGCGCGTCTTCTGAAGTCTCCCGAGGGAATCAAGGTTCTCAATCCATAATGCTTTATTAATTGTGTTCCTACGGACAACGTGAGGCAGAGTGTGAGCGCGCCTAGCAGTCTACACGACAAAAGGTCTCTGTTCGAGGCTCAAATTCCGTCTCCGTTGCGCACACGTCTATCTGTTTTGGGATGTAACCAGAAGGAATGGCGGATCCACGTTGCGGGCTCCAAGAGTCTGACGAATCGTGCCATTGTTGTGTCTGCACTTTCGGGTCGACCTGTACACATTCATGCTCCATTGTTGGCTGACGATACATGGTGGGGTTTTTTGGCACTCCAGCAGTTGGGCTTTCAGCTCGACCTTCGTCACATGCCTCAGTCTGTTCTCGTGCGTCCTCCTCAATTCTCAAAGTCCGCCAAAGCTCAAGACCCCAACGGCCTGCAAATTCACGTGGGTCAAGCCGGAACCCTTGGGCGTTTTCTCCCAGCTGTTTTGCTCAATTGGCAGCGTGTTTTTCCCGAATCAACAATCACGCGTTTTCAGCTTTCAGCGCATGAGCAACTCGCACGCCGTCCGCTTACGCCTTTGGTGCAGGCGCTCAGTGCGTTGGGTGGAAAGGTACATACGGAAGGCGCTTTGGCTTTTCCGTTGGCTATTCATGTGTCGCGCCTGAGTGGTGAATGTCGAATAGATGGTTCTCAATCGGGACAGTTTTTGAGTGGATTGTTGATTGCTGCTGCGGGTTCTCGGAACGCCTGTCGAATAACGCGGTTGAATAATTTGGTGCAGCCCGATTATGTGCGCATGACGCTGCAAATGCTTCGTGATTTTGGCGCGCAGATCGATGCCGATGAGGCTTTGACGCAGCTTAAAGTGCAGGCACGTGAGTGGGCGCCACCCGCCGATTACACCATCGAAGCCGATGCCTCGACAGCGTGTTATTACGCAGCGCTGGCGTGTGTTTTGGGTGTGGATGTTCACGTTGGAAATTTGGGGCATGGAACACTCCAACCCGATTTTGAATTCATCAATCTGCTGCGGAAGTTTGGTTATTCTGTAGATGTGCACGAGGATAGATTTTCTGTTTTTGGTGCACTGGGACGCAAGGGTGTGACACAGATTTTAGATCTGGATCTTTCACGCTGCAGCGATCAAGCACTGACTGTGGGTGTCATGTCGATTGTGACAGGTGTTCCTGTGTCTGTGCGGGGAATCGCTCATATTCGGCATCATGAATCCGACCGTATTGCGGCCTTTTGTAAAAACTGCTTGGCGTTGGGGATACCTGTAGAAGAGCGTCCCGATGGTTTCGCTCTGCATTCAAATGTGAATGCTGATGAGATTCGTGGCGATTGGCCAACGCATCACGACCACCGCTTTGCCTTAAGTGGTGTTGTTCTGGCGGCATGGGCACACGGTTTGAAAGTCTTAGATCCTGTATGCATGCAAAAAACAGCGCCCGCATTTGTTGCGCATTTGCAGCAACTGGGCGTTGAGTTTGGGTCATGAAATTGTATTTTCTCGGGCTGCTCCGATGGCGAGGGCCCGAAATCAACAATATCCGTGTTAAGGCGGTGGAGGCGGTGCGGTTCTGTTCAACGTTACGGAATATTCAGGTGAGCAAACTGTTAGGGCAGGAGCTCTACAGGCTTTATATATCAGAGTTTCCGAGCCGTTTTGCCCGTCATTTTGAGGTGTGTAGGTCACAGTCCGGTTTGCGTTGACATTTGATTTCGGATTTTTTCCTCCGGGACCATCGACTCTAGTTCCGGGATTTTGCGTATAAACATATTCCAGAGCCGTTGAAGAATCGGCAAGATCAATAAATCGCCCCAAGAGCACTGAAACCGCCGTGTCGGTTGGGGTTGTTTTATTTGAATCTCCTCCCGAGATCATGATTGGAAAGTTCGGCGTTCCGATGTTGATCGAGATATATTTATAGGGTGTACAGTTGGGTGTTCCCGCATCGTCGCAGACTTTATATCTTAGCGTTTCAACACCGCTTGTATTGGCATTTGGTGTATACTGCACAGTGCCAGTACCCGTAGTGGAAACGGTGCTCAGAGAGCTTGTGGCACCGATATTAGTCAGTAATTCTATTGTATACGTCCGCGTTTGCGCCGGAGAAAAAAGATGTGCGTCTGGGTCTGTTGCCCCATCGAGAGAAATTGTTGTTGCAGTGGCATTCTCCGCAACATTGTAAATTGAGGTTGTCGCAGCTCCATTAAAGACAGGAGTTCGACTCAGAACTCCTATGTTTACGGTTATATTCCCTGTGCAATTGTTTGCTGCTCCTGATGTATCGCAAATCTTGTACACGAGTTGAAATGTTCCCGTTTGTCCGAGTGTGGGGCTATAATTTATGGGTGAAGCAATAACATCATCAACTGCAGGGTTACCGGCCAATGCACCTTGAGTGGGTAATTGAACAACCTTTGCTTGTAGAGTGCCTCCATCTACGTCCGATGCAGTGGC
>CAYWSV010000287.1:0-2818 GCA_964460155.1 uncultured Oligoflexia bacterium
GCAAAGGCCTCGTTGATTTCGCAAAGATCAATATCATTGAGCGAGACATTTGCAGCTATCGCAGCCCTTTCGATGGCGTTTACAGGCGCAGTCGTAAACCACTTGGGATCTTGAGCGTGAGTGGCATAGCCAGCAATGCGAGCAAGCGGCTTCAGGTTGTATTTTTTCACGGCCGCTTCCGAGGCCAGCACGAGCGCAGCTGCACCGTCGTTGATTTTAGATGCGTTTGCGGCAGTAATCGTGCCCTCTTTGTCGAATGCTGCGCGGAGTGTCGGCATCTTGCTGAGGTCCGATGCGTTGGGCTCTTCGTCTGTGTCGACAATTTGAGTGCCTTTTCCAGCAGGAACTTCAACACCCACAATCTCGTTCTTGAATGCACCTGATTCCATAGCCTTACGTGCACGTGTATAACTTTCAGCTGCAAACGCATCTTGCTCGGCACGCGAAATCGAGAATTCGCGTGCGCACGTTTCAGCACACAAGCCCATGTGCATGTTGTTGTAGGGGTCCCAAAGGCCGTCGAAGATCATGGAGTCGGTGACTTCTTTGTGTCCCATGCGGAAACCGTCGCGCGCCGTCGGCAGCAGGTAAGGTGCATTGCTCATGCTCTCTTGCCCACCGGCGATAGCAATTTCGATGTCATTCAAGCGCAAGGCTTGAGTTGCGAGCATGACGCTCTTCAATCCACTGCCGCACACTTTTCCAACTGTGAGTGCTTGCACGTGTTGAGGAAGTCCCGCGTAAATTGCAGCCTGACGCGCAGGCGCTTGCCCGACTCCGGCAGTGAGAACTTCTCCCATGAGAATTTCGTTGATGGCATCCACAGGAACTTTGGATTCGGCCACGGCAGCTTTCACTGCGGCAGCTCCTAACTTTGGAGCGCTCAAGCCCTTGAGTGCGCCCTGAAAACGACCAACGGGAGTGCGTTTAGCAGCCACGATATACACATTTGACATGATTAACTCCTTCACAAAGTGATTCAGGATTTCATTCCAAGAGCAACAATATACTCGAATTCTTCTGGTTGTACGGGCTGAATAGACAAGCGTTGACCTTTGCGTAGCACGAGCATGTCCTTGAGCGGTGCATGCGCACGAAGGTCATCGAGAGCGATGAACTTTTTGAAGGGTCGCGGACGTCCAACAGTCACGCAATACCAACGCGGATTTTCGGGCGATGATTTCGGATCGAAATATTCGGATTTCGGATTCCAGGCAGACGCATCCGGCTGCGCAGGCGCAACGACTTCAGCCACACCGGCCACACCCGAGGGTTCGGCATTTGAATGATAAAAAAGAATCAGGTCACCCACCTTCATGTCGTTCATCATGAAGTTGCGTGCCTGATAATTGCGAACGCCGTCCCAGAGCTCTGTCTGTTGCGGCCGCCGGACAAGGTCTTCAATGCTGAACACGTCCGGCTCGGTTTTCATCAACCAGTATCTGCGTTGTGCGGCAGCCACCTGAGAACCCCCAATTGAAATTAGGGGTGCATCATACGACCTACAGCCGAGCTGGCAACGTTGTGCATCGCCTTGAGGTTGCGCACAGACTGAATGCGGTTTTCTGCATAACGCTGTGAGGCTTCGTGAGTTGTGATGCCATCACGGTCGGCGATTCTGAGGATCTGCAGAACCGTTGCGCCAATGTTGCGCGCTTCACTCAGAGCCTTCTCGCGATTGTAGCCAATAAGCTCATTGTAAACGTTAATCAGACCACCGGCGTTAATAACGTAGTCGGGGCAATAAACAATCTTCTTGTCTTGCAGCATTTTGCCGTGGATCTTTTCGTCTTCGAGCTGGTTGTTTGCACCGCCGGCGATGATCTGGGCTTTGAGCTGAGGAATCGTTTTGGAGTTAAGAATTGCACCCAATGCGCACGGAGCGAAAACGTCCATGTCGAGTGCGTACAGTTCATTGTCGGTCACAGCAGTGGCCTGATACTTACTGACCATTTCCTGCACGCGTTCAGCGTTGATGTCGTTGACAAACAGTTTCGCGCCTTCCTCGTGGAGGTATTGGCACAGGTATTTACCAACGTTTCCAACGCCCTGAACTGCAACGCGCAGACCTTTGAGGTCTTTGCGGCCCATGCGCACTTCAACTGCAGCCTTCAAGCCCGAGAAAACACCCAGAGCTGTTACGGGGCTTGGGTCGCCTGAACCACCAAGTGCAGGAGCAACGCCCGTAACGAATTTGGTTTCAAGACGAACGAAGTTCATGTCGGTGACGTTTGTGTTCACGTCTTCAGCCGTGATGTAACGACCCTGAAGCGAGTTCACGAAGCGTCCGAAAGCGCGGAACATTGCTTCGTTCTTTTGTTCAGGACGAGCAATGATCACAGCCTTGCCACCACCCAGCGCCAATCCAGCGCAGGCAGCCTTGTAGGTCATACCGCGACTCAAACGGAGAACGTCACGCAGAGCGTCTTCTTCCGATGTGTAGTGCCACAAACGCGTGCCGCCGAGAGCTGGACCCAAATTGGTGTCGTGGATGCCGATGATGGCACGCAGACCCGATTGAGGATCGTTGCAATACACAATTTGTTCATGACCCAAAGTTTCCACGTGTGTGAAGACGTTGCTCATACGAAATGCTCTCCTAGCGGGATAAGTGTTCTTTGAACGATTCGCCAAAGTACACTATTGAGAAAATCGCGCAAGGACTGAAGATTTGCCGGCCAGTCAGCCTGAAATCAGGGAGTTAAAACCGCACTCACGTCATCCTTCCCCAAGGCGAGGGTCAGCAATGCAACATGAGCAATGTCCAAGACAGACGCCCCGCGAGACAGGTCCGAATACGGTTTGCCCGTTCCAAGAA
>CAYWSV010000288.1:0-1084 GCA_964460155.1 uncultured Oligoflexia bacterium
ATCCTGACTGCGTGACGTAGGCATCACGAGAACGGCATCCGCAGTGGCCACCACAACCAGATTCTCGACACCAATGGTCGCCACAAATGGACCGCTCGTATGAATCACCGAGTTACGGGTGTCGGAAACATAAGCGTCACCTGCAATACTGTTACCGTTGTTGTCTTGCTCAAAGCACTCGCGCACGGCGGCCCAGCTGCCGACGTCGTTCCAGTCGAAGAGAGCAGGAACGCAGGCCACATGACTTGTTTGTTCAATGAAGGCGATGTCGATGGGCTATGACTCGAGTTGTGCGTAGTCGGATGCCATGGAGGAGGGAGTCATGTTTTCGATGATTTTCGCCATTTCGGGCTGAATGTGCGAAAACGCATTCCAGAATGTCCGCGTTTTCCAGACAAAGATGCCCGCGTTCCACAGGTATTTACCCGTTCGGATGAATTGTTCGGCAGCGGCCTGATTGGGCTTTTCACGGAAACTACGGACGCTGAAGCCAATCGCCTCTTGAGGAGTTTCGCTGAATTTTGAGGCTGGTAAAATTTGTGCGTTTTTGTCGAGCGGCAGACCCCACTCTATGTATCCAAACCCCGTAGCCGGATATGTGGGCTGAATTCCCACGGTCACGAAAAGGTTCTGGCGGGCGAGTTTGACTGCGTCCGAGACGGTTTGCTCGAAAGATCTAACGTTCTGGATGGAGTGGTCGCTGGACAGAACCAGCATCACCGAGTCTGGGTCCTGCTGCATCAGCTGCCATGCGGCAAGAGCTACGGCCGCTGCGGTGTTGCGCGGCTGGGGTTCTGAGATGATGCGTGCAACGAGGTCTTTGGTTTGTTCCCGAGCCAAGCCTTCTTGATCGGCGGCAGTGACAATCCAGCGTTTTTTCTGAGTGGAAATGTTTCTGACACGATCAATCGACGTTTGCAGAAGGGTGCTCTCGGCACCGCCAAGCGCCAGAAACTGCTTTGGCCGCTGTTTTCTCGACAACGGCCAAAGGCGCGTCCCCGAGCCACCGCAAAGAATAATAGAATAGATGTTTTCGCCGGCGAAAAGGTCGTTTTTGGGATTGCCGGTCGGCATGCGCGGGGCC
>CAYWSV010000288.1:1094-2814 GCA_964460155.1 uncultured Oligoflexia bacterium
AATGTCGTAGCCACTATTATTGTCACACAGAAACATCTTTCTCAACTTGTTGACAATACGCTTGCCTTCACGCTTCAATCTCCAGCCTGTCTAACCGGACGCTGCATTCCTCACATGATGCGGCTTGCTCAAAGGAGTAACAATTCATGGCTGCCAAACTGCGAACCCTCACGGACCTCAATTTTTCGGGGTACACCCGTCCTGTCGTGTTTCTGCGTTTGGACCTGAACGTTCCCTTAAAGAATGGTGCAGTGACGGATGAAACGCGCATTACCGCCGCATTGCCTACTGTGCGGTGGTTGTTGGACAAGGGCTGCCGCGTGGTGATGTGCTCGCATTTGGGACGTCCCAAAGGCGATGGCTTTGAGAAAGAGTTCAGCCTCGCACCTGTGGGCGAAAAGCTCGCAGGGCATTTGGGTAAAGAGGTGCTCTTGTGTGCTGACTATCTGATGGATGGGTTCGATCGGATTGTTCAGCAACTCAATACCAATCAGCTCGTGCTTTTGGAAAACCTGCGTTTCCACAAACAAGAACAAAAGGGCGACAAAGAGTTTGCCAAAGCCCTTGCGAAACACATGGACTTCTATGTGAACGATGCATTTGGAACCTGCCATCGTGCAGATGCTTCGATGGTTGCAGTGGCCGAAGAATTTCCTCTTGAGCGTCGCGCTGCAGGATTCCTTGTTCAAAAGGAAATTCAGTTCCTCGAAGGTGCCTTCCGCAATCCTCAGGCACCAGTGACGGCCATCTTTGGTGGTGCCAAGGTCTCGGACAAAATCGCAATCCTTCAAAAGTTCACCTCTATTGCCAACAATATGATTATCGGTGGCGCAATGGCTTATACGTTCCTGCGCTACATGGGGCACAAGGTTGGAAAGTCGCGCGTTGAGGAAGACAAAATGTCTCTTGTGGGCGACATCTTGAAGGCTGCCGAGGCTCGCCGCGTAAAAATTATTCTTCCCATCGACCATGTTTGCGCATCTGAGTTTGTTGAAGGAACGATGCCTGTGGCGTGTTCGAGTGCCGATATTCCCGACAATCTGATGGGCCTTGATATTGGACCCAAGACCGCAGCGCTGTTTGCAGAAACAATTCGCACATCGAAAGTCGTAGTCTGGAATGGTCCGATGGGCGTGTTTGAGTGGGAAGCCTTCTCGGAAGGTTCACGCAAAGTTGCTGAAGCTCTGACTCAGTGCGCGGGTGCAACGATTGTTGGCGGCGGTGACTCCGCGGCAGCAATCACTGAGTTTGGTCTTGCAGACAAAGTTTCGCATGTTTCGACTGGTGGCGGTGCGAGCATGGAGTTGCTTGAAGGTAAAGAGCTCCCAGGTATCAAGGTTTTGAGGGCCGCACTATGACACGCAGACGCAAGATTTTTATTGGCAATTGGAAAATGAATAAGCTTCCTCAGGAAGCAACCGCATTTTGTGAAAGCTTTATTCCAGCAGTGAAACAAGTGACTCAGGCTGATGTGGGCATTGCGGCCTCGGCGGTTTTGCTTCCGGCATTGACCACGCGTTTTCGGTCGGTCAACTGGTATGGCCAAAATTGCCATTGGGCAGCGAATGGAGCGTTCACGGGTGAGGTGTCGACGGGCATGCTCAAGAGTATTGATGTGTGTGGCAGCCTTGTTGCGCACAGTGAGCGTCGGCAAATGTGTGGAGAAACAAACCAAACCGCTGGTCAGCGTGTGGGCGCCCTTCTTGGTGCGGGCATGCAG
>CAYWSV010000289.1:0-2807 GCA_964460155.1 uncultured Oligoflexia bacterium
TCACAAAGATCGCCCATTCTTCGGCGAATTGTGCGACTTTATGTGCTCTGGACCTGTTGTCGTATCCGCCCTTCAGGCTCCCGATGCAGTCACCAAATACCGCGACCTGATGGGCGCAACTGACCCTAAGAAAGCGGCCAAAGGCACGATTCGCGCTGAATTCGCTGAGAGCATTGGCGAAAACACAGTCCACGGATCCGACTCCAAAGAAAACGCAGCAATCGAGCTGGCGTTCTTCTTCGCAGGCACAGAGCTTGTCAATCGCGCTCGCTAACGTACACTGAGTGGCTGCGGCACCTTCCGCAGCAGGTGATAACGGGGGGGTCCATGTAGGACACCCTCTTTTATTTTTTGGACTCCATGGAAGAGAGACGGTAATGGCTAACAAGGAAATTCTTCTGACGCCTGAAATTGTGGCTGACATTACGACCGAGCTGAATCTCAACAAGACGCCGGTTGAAAACACTCTGAAGTTGCTTCTTGACGATTGCACCGTGCCCTTCATTGCCCGTTACCGCAAAGAAGCCACAGGCGGTCTGGATGAAGTCCAAATTCGCGATATACGTGATCGCTTCGAGTATTTGATTGCTCTCAACGAACGCAAAGAAACGATCCTCAAATCGATCCACGAGCAGGGCAAATTGAATCCTGCTCTTGAAGCTAAAATTAAATCTTGCAAGGTCAAATCCGAACTCGAAGACCTTTACCTGCCGTTCAAACCCAAGAAGAGAACCCGTGGTCAAATCGCCAAAGAGCGCGGACTCGAACCATTGGCTCTCGAGATTTTAAAACAAGATCCTGCTCTCGAGGACTTGGCTGGTTTGTGTGTGTCCTATGTGGGCCAACATCCAGAGGTCACCACTCTGGAAATCGCTATCCAAGGTGCAAAGGACTACATCGCAGAGCAAATTTCTGAACGCGCTGATGTGCGCGGCGAATTGCGTCAGTGGATTTATGATAACGCAACGTTCGTCTCTGTTGTCAGAGACGAACACAAAGAAAAGAAGACCAAATACACCAACTATTATGACTTTAAAGAACCGGTTAAATCTATCGCCGCTCACCGTCTCATGGCTCTTAGACGCGGCGAAAAAGAAGAAATCCTCAAAGTCACGGTCGACTACGACAACGACACTTCACTCGCACTGATCACCGACAGAACTCTGGAAAGACAGGCAACAGCACCGGTAAAATCTTTGCTCACAGAATGTATCAAAGATGCTTTCTCGCGCTTGCTTGCACCCAGCATCGAAACTGAACTGCGTCTCGAAACAAAAAATCGAGCCGAGGAAGAAGCCATCAGCGTCTTCGCAAAAAATCTTCGCTCGCTTCTGCTGCTCCCACCAATTCCAAAGAAAATCGTACTGGGTGTCGACCCCGGCATTCGTACAGGAAGTAAATTGGTTGTTGTAGACGAAACCGGAAAGCTTTTGGATCATTCAACAATCTTCCCGGACGTTGAACAACCAATAACAGCTCCTAAGAACAGAAACGCCGTTGAGAAATCAATTGAGTTCATCAAGAAATACAGCGTTGAGTATGTGAGTATTGGCAACGGAACCGCCGGCCGCGAAATGGATGACTTTTTCCATCAAATTGCCGAAGCCAACAAAGATCTCAAGATCAAAGTTCTTGTTGTGAACGAGGCCGGAGCAAGTGTTTACTCGGCAAGCGATGTTGCGCGCGATGAGTTTCCTGATTTGGATCTCACCTACCGCGGCGCAGTGAGTATCGCGCGGCGCCTGCAAGACCCGCTTGCGGAGCTTGTCAAAATTGAACCCAAGAGCATTGGCGTGGGTCAATATCAGCACGACGTCAACCAGAGCCGTCTGAAAAAACAACTCGATGAAGTCGTCGAAAGTTGTGTGAACTATGTTGGTGTCAACCTCAACACGGCGAGTCCGAGTTTGTTGTCCTACGTGGCCGGAATCGGCCCAACTCTGGCCAAAAATATTGTCCGTCACCGTGAACAAAAAGGTGTATTCAAAGATCGCACAGCACTTTTTGAAGTCATGGGTTTTGGTCCAAAGGCCTTCGAACAGGCGGCTGGATTTTTGAGAATTCCAGAAGCAAGCAACCCGCTCGACAATACAGCTGTTCACCCTGAAGCGTATAAGGTCGTCGAGAGGATTGCGGGTGACCTGAACAAATCGCTGACCGAACTTATTGGTCAACGCGAAGTTCTCAACACGCTTGATCTCAAAAAGTATGTAACAGACGAAATTGGCGTTCCAACCCTTCAAGATATCGTCAAGGAATTGCAAAAACCAGGACGTGACCCTCGTGAAGATGGCGTAAAGCACACCTACAACCGCGAAGTCCGAGATCTCAACAGCCTTCAGGAAGGCATGGTGTTGTCAGGAACGGTGACCAACGTCACCAACTTTGGTGCGTTTGTCGACATCGGTGTGCATCAAGATGGTCTGATTCACATCAGTGAATTGTCGAATCAGTTCATTAAGGATGCTTCACAGGCGATTGCAGTGGGCGATCAAGTGAAGGTCAAAGTGATTGGTGTTGATAAAGAACGCAAACGCATCAGCTTGAGCCGCAAAGCCGTTGAAGAGGGTGTTGCTGGAACGTTAGGTGCACGCCCATCGCAACGCGCAGGCGCATCCACCGGACCACAGCCACGCACAGCTGCGAATCCTCAACATAATCAGCGTGCTGCGCATTCATCCAGCTCATCCGCAGGTCCACGCTCGGCAGGACCGCGCGAGGGACGCAACACTCCTGCACAGGCAACAGGACCTGCGTCGCTGCAAGATTTGCTAAACAAGTTCAATAATAAGCGTCTCTAATTCTCT
>CAYWSV010000290.1:0-1436 GCA_964460155.1 uncultured Oligoflexia bacterium
GCCAAAGACAGGCTCAAGACCCACGGACTCTAGGCGGCGGTCAGCAATATAACGGATGTAGACAGAGAACTGTTCCTTGCTCATGCCCACGATATCTCGTGGCAGGCAGTCTGCAACGAAAGCATCCTCAAGCTCAACAACCCGAGCGATGTTTGCACGTACAGCGTCCTTCACATCGTTTGTCCATGCTTCCGGATTTTCCACGATGTACTGGTTGATCAACTTCGTTCCAAAGCGACAATGAAGTGACTCATCGCGCACAATGTATTCGAGCTGCTCAGCTGTTCCGACCATCAGATTGCGGCGCTTGAAGTTCAGCAACAAAACAAACGCGCTGTAGAATTGCATTCCTTCCATACCCAAATAATAGGCGCACAAATTCTCGAGGAACGTCTTTTTGCCGTTCAGCGACTCAGTCGAGAAGCTTGGGTTCATCACGCCATTCAGAAAAGAGGACTGAAAGTCATGCTTGTCTTTGATCGTTCCGAAACGTTTAAATTCAGAGAACACTTCTTTCTGGTCCATCGAAAGCGACTCAACAATGTGAGCATAGGACCAAGAATGAATGCTTTCCTGAAAAGCCTGACCACACAGATACTGACGCACTTCTGGGTTGGTCAGATGGCGATAGATCGCCATCACGATGTTGTCGCCCACCAGAACGTCGGTGTTGGCAAAAAAGCTCAGAATCTTCTTGATGAGATGCTTCTCGTCGGTGGTCAGAACCCCGTTGCTCTTCCATTGCTGAATGTCCGAAGCCATCGAAATTTCCTGCGGAAGCCAATGGTTCTTGCAGAGATTCTTAAATTCATCCCAAGCCCATGGATATTCAAAGGGCATGAGCTGTGTTTGGGTTGCATTAAGTAACATATCTTCGTGCTCCTCTGATTCTGTTCTTTAAATTACTGACAGCTCTCGCAGTCGGGGTTTTCAATTGAACACGCTTTAGGACCGGTTGCAGCGCCTGAAGACGCAACAGTCGAGGTCCCTGCTGATGTCGCACTGCCCGCGTTGATACTCGACTTCTCAACTCCTGTGGCGGCCTTTGTGCGCAGGTAATAAGTTGTCTTCAAACCGGCATGCCAAGCATAACGGTACATCTCATCCAAGCGGCGGCCCGATGGAGCGCCCAAGTACAGGTTCAAGCTCTGCGCTTGGTCGATGTACACCTGACGCACAGCCGCGCAGCGGATCAACTGCTCGGGCTCAATGTCAAATGCAGTTTGATACAACTCTCTGAGGTCCTGAGGAATGTCGAAGTTCTGAATTGAACCATCGGCACGTTTCAGCTCGCGAGCCATTTGCGCATTCCACAAATTCATCGCCTTGAGATCGTCAATCAGATACTCGTTGATGACTGTGTAGTCGCCACCCAGATTGGTTTTCACAAACAGGTTCTTGTAGCTCGGCTCAATCGATTGCGTACAGCCGGCGAT
>CAYWSV010000290.1:1446-2116 GCA_964460155.1 uncultured Oligoflexia bacterium
AATGGCCATACACAGGCTGTTGCGCATGCCACCCTTCACCTTCTCGCGCAAAGTATCCCAACCAAACTTGTTGGGAAATCCTTCTTTCGAAAGCAAATCAGCAGCAAACAATGTTTCGTTCTTGGCATTCGAGAAGAATGCTGGAACTTCGGGGACACGCACGTGGGAGCCTAAATCTTTAAGCGTGTCAGCGGGAACGCGACCCTGCGACCACGATGACCCTTCGAACGACTTATAGCTGCCGCGCTCACGTGCCAACTCAGCAGATGCCTCAACCGAATGGAAACTGATAGCTTCCATAATTTGAGCCGAGAGAATGACTGCACCAGGCGAGCTGTAAGGAATGCGCTTCATATAAAGCACATCTTGAAAGCCCATGAGTCCCAATCCAACTGGACGATGGCGTTCGTTTGCACGCTTCGCCGATTCAATCGGATAGAAGTTCTCGGTGATCACGTTGTCGAGCATGCGCATAGCAGTGCGAACAGTTGTGCGCAGAACCTCGTAAGGGTTTGGCTGTTGGAAGATCGCCTTGAGGTTGACCGAGCCAATGTTGCAAACAGCCGTTTCGTCACCACTCGTATTCAGAGTGATTTCGGTACACAGGTTGCTCGAGTGAACAACCCCCGTATGAAGCTGTGAGCTGCGCAGGTTGCAAGGATCCTTGAAG
>CAYWSV010000290.1:2126-2804 GCA_964460155.1 uncultured Oligoflexia bacterium
TGTCCTGTTTCGAACAACATGGTCAGCATCTTGCGCCACAGCGTGACAGACGACACTTTCTTAAAGTTCTTGATCTCACCCTTTTCAGCCGCAGCTTCGTAGGCTTCATAACGGGCCTTGAACTCTGCTCCAAAGGTGTCATGCAAGTCAGGCGTTTCGCTCGGGCAGAACAGAGTCCAGTCGGCGTTGGCCTCAACACGCTGGAGGAACAGGTCTGGAACCCAGTTGGCCGTGTTCATGTCGTGCGTGCGGCGACGCTCGTCACCTGTGTTCTTGCGCAACTCGAGGAAGTCTTCAATGTCGAGGTGCCACGTCTCAAGATACGCACACACTGCGCCCTTGCGTTTGCCGCCTTGATTCACCGCGATAGTCGACGAATCCTGAACCTTGATAAAAGGAATGACGCCCTGCGAACGGCCGTTGGTTCCTTTGATCCAAGATCCGCTTGCACGGATGGGTGTCCAGTCGTTACCCAGACCTCCAGCGAACTTCGACAGCAAAGCGTTGTCTGAATACTGGCGATAGATATCGACCAAATCATCCTGCACCGTGGTCAAAAAGCAGCTCGACATCTGTGAACGCGCGGTACCCGAGTTAAACAGCGTGGGCGTACTTGGCACGTACAGCATTTGAGAGATCACATGATAGAACTCGGCTGCACGCGAGGTGGCCTGACGG
>CAYWSV010000291.1:0-2801 GCA_964460155.1 uncultured Oligoflexia bacterium
GGTGCTTTTGCCAGCGCCCGTTGGACCGCTGATAGCAAACAATCCAGCTCCCGCAAGCGGTTCGCGGGTAAAGTCAATTTCAAAAGGAGCTTGAAGCGAACAGATATTCTCGCCACGCAATGCTAAAACTTTCATGCTCCCGTCTCCTCGGCAGCAACATCGCGGAGAGCATCCTCAAATGCACGCAGCAACTCTTCGTCAGGAAGATGCTGATATTCGCGTTGATGTATTTCCTTAAAGACAAACAATGGGTCGAGCTGACGCAATGTATCTAGACCTTCGATTGCGGGGCGCACACGTTCTTTTGTTGAATCAACCTGCCCCGCCCGTGAAACAGATATTTTGGCAAGTCGCACGGGCTTACGTGCAAGCGCGTTTTCGATTTGGCGGCGAAGGTCGGGCGTAGGGCCGCTGATTCGGACCTGAACTTCAAGATAGGGCTGTTCCGGTTCGCCAACCTCAGGCAACTTCAGCTCCGCGAGTGCATCGAGAACCTCGGGCAAGTCTGCAGGCTGTTTGGGGCAACGGAGCAATTCGACCGGCCGACGCACAGGGAGAATTTCGTGAGTCACATGACCATCGGGCATCAGCTCAACAAGCACCATTTGATGCGGGTAGCGAATTTCGGAGAAGGACATCGGCAATGGACTCCCGCTGTAGCGCACATGCGCGAGCCCACCCACGGACTGAGGCAAATGCAAATGCCCCAGAGCGAAGTAACAAAAATCTTCACCTAGCTGAGTCAACGGAACAGCCTCTTCACCACCAATAATCAAAGGTCGTTCTGAGTCTTGTGAGCTGGTTCCTCCCCGCGCATGCATGTGCCCCAAACCGACAAGCGGAACATTGGACCCAAAACGTAAACGGGCAGCTTCAATGGCCTGTCTGTATGTGCGCACAACGGCATCGGTGTACGAACAGGAGTCTTCAGGCCATTGAACATCTGCTGAACGCAGAAAAGGAATTGCAACGAACACGCATTGGAGCTGTGTTTCGGCATAAATTGGAATCAGGAAATCTTCATTCGACTGCAGTCCACGGGGAGTACTTGTCACCCGTCCCACTACATTTACGTCCAGTGTTCTGAGCAGCTCGGCGGGAGCTTCGAGTCGCGCCCCTGAATCGTGATTGCCAGCAATGACAACTGTCTTAAGATGAGGCAGCCGACGCTTCGACTCAACAAGAAACTCAAAAAAGAGGCGCTGTGCAGATGCGGGCGGATTAGCAACATCGAATACATCACCAGCGATAAGCAACACGTCGGTTTGAGACTCGACCAGCGTGTGTGTCAGAGTCTCCAGAAATTGCCGGTGCTCCGTGGAACGGTCGAACTTGTGAAAGTTCTGTCCCAAATGCCAGTCGGATGTGTGCAGCAGCCGCATTGCCGTGCTCCTTGGGTGTCAAAATCAGGGGCGTTTGCCTGACCGCAAACCTACACAAACCTCTCGTTCTGGTAAAATCAGAGAGCTGGACGCCAACAAAGTGCGTTTTTTCAATACATTTACACGGGAGCTTTGATCCCCATGACGTCATCACACCCACCCCTCAACGGACGAGTTTGTCTCGTCACTGGTGCAAACTCAGGTATTGGTCGCGAAACAGCTCTGGGTCTCGCCAAAGCTGGAGCCACTGTTCTCGCGGTTTGCCGCGACCGCTCAAAAGGCGAAGTTGCCGTCGCCGAATTGAGAAAAGCTTCGGGTTCAAAAGCCATCAGCCTTTTAACCGCAGATCTAACGAATATTTCGGAAATGCAGACACTGCATGCCGACGTCAAAGAAAAATTCGGCAAGGTCGACATTCTGGTGAATAACGCCGGAGCTATATTCGGTGAACGCAGAACCACCGAAGATGGTCTTGAACTTACTTTTGCGACGAATCACCTCAACTATTACATTATGAGTCATCTCTTTTTGGATCTTCTAAAAAAGGCCTCGGCTGAAACGAAAACTCCCTCGCGCATTGTCAACGTAGCTTCCGAGGCACACCGCGCAGTGCGGTCTGAAACAATTGATTGGCAATGTGAAAACAGAACTTACAAGCCCATGGAGGTTTATGGCCTCAGCAAACTCGCGAACATTCTTTTTACCCGCGAGCTTGCGGCGCGACTGAATCCAGCAGAAATCACCGTTAACTGTTTGCATCCGGGTGTTGTTCGCACCGGATTTGGAACGCAGAGTGAATGGGGATTTTTGGGAACCCTGTTTAATCTTGCACGGCCCTTCTTTATCTCACCCGAAAAAGGTGCGCGCACATCGTTGTACCTTGCACTTGGATCTGATGTTTCTCAAATCACAGGCCGTTATTTCAAAAACTGTGCAGAGGCCAAACCTGCGCATCTGGCGTTCAACGAAAATATGGCAAAAAATCTGTGGGAAACGAGCCGCAGAATTACAGGACTGGGCTGACTCCAAAGGTCTGTCTGTGAGTTGCTGCTTAGGCAGGCGACCTAGAGCCACAAAACGATTGAGTTTATTTTTTATCTTCAAGATACTTGGGCGATGACCGACCTTTCTTATGGCAGGAGGTGGGGCATGAACAGTCGTCGCATCGTCATGGTATCTCAAGCTTTGGTTTTTTTGGTGCTCTCCTCTTGCGGCATGCCCGAAGAAAACATGGCCCAAGTCGATGCCCAGTCTGTTCAAAAGACTCAGGGCACGCGAAGTGAGAGTGAGGAATCCTCTCTGGGTTTGGTTGTGGACTCGTCCACGAAGGAGAATTGGATTTACACCGACAACAAAGGCAACGTTCCAGCGAATGCTTCCGTTTCCAATGCTGGCTGGCCAGTATTACCCTACAGGCCC
>CAYWSV010000292.1:0-2798 GCA_964460155.1 uncultured Oligoflexia bacterium
CTAGGAGAAAAGGTTGCTGCACGTGCGGTTGCACGTCGTGCAGGTTTGCCTTTCTTGCCAGGATCCAATGGTGCGCTTCCCGATCAGGAAACAGCCCGTCGAACGGCCCGTGAAATCGGCTATCCGGTCATCCTGAAAGCCAGCGGTGGCGGCGGTGGTCGCGGTATGAAAATCGTTTACAACGACGCCGAGCTCGAGAAAGCCTATTTGAACTGCCGAACCGAAGCTGCAGCTGCGTTCGGAAATTCAGAAGTCTATCTGGAAAAGTATCTTGAAAATCCGCGTCACGTCGAGATTCAGGTGCTGGCCGATAAACATGGAAATATGATCCATCTCGGAGAACGTGATTGCAGTGTTCAGCGTCGTCATCAGAAGGTCATCGAGGAAGCTCCGTGTCCGCACATGACGCCCGAACTGCGCAGCAAGGTGGGTGGTTATGCACTCGCTCTGGCTCGTGAGGTGGGTTACCACGGCGCTGGTACTGTTGAGTTTCTGATGGATGACGACAAAAACGTGTACTTCATGGAAATGAACACACGTATTCAGGTTGAACATCCCGTCACCGAACAGATCACGGGAATCGACCTTCTGCAGTGGCAGATCAAGGTCGCCTTTGGTGAAAAACTCCCTTTCACGCAGGACGATGTAAAAATTAAGGGCCACTCAATCGAGTGTCGTATCAATGCTGAAGATCCTAAAACTTTCGCTCCATGGCCAGGCCTGATTACGAACTACAGTGTTCCAGGTGGATTTGGTGTGCGCGTCGACGGCTTCGCTTATCATGGCTATACGGTTGTTCCGCACTATGACTCACTTGTTGCCAAGTTGATCGTTCACGCAGATACCCGTGAGCAAGCGTTGGCCAAAATGGAATCGGCGCTGCGCGAATATATCATCGACGGAATCCGGACCAATATTCCGTTCCATCTCGATGTTCTCGCTCATCCTGAATTCCGTAACAGTCGCCATTCGACTCGCTTTCTCGAGCGGGCGGGATTCGTCAAAACAAAAGGAGCCTGAGTTTAACTCAGGCTTTTTTCTTGCGCTCGCATTGGCTGACGACTCATCTCACAGTTCGTCGTAGAATTTATTGAGCGACTCTCCGTTCATCACGCGTACGTGTACGAGCACATCATCTAAGAGTTTTTGACTCAGCACAGCGCTGCCTGAAAACTTGCGATTGCGATTTGCTGGCACTTGGCATTCGCCTTCACGATGCAGTTCGGCAACGGGCAAAACAACCAGCACATTGTCGGGACCAAGTCGGCTTTCAATTTTCGCCAAATCAAAACATTGCCCTTGAGGAGCCTCGGGCCAAAAACCCGAGACAACAACTCGGTGGCCGCCGCTTTGCGCATCGGGGAGTAAAACAACTTCCTCAACGGGTGCATACAGTGCTTCGTCGGGGGCGGCAGAGCGGGCGCGTGCAATATCAAGTGGCAGAGGTTCTTTCACATCGTTTCCATCGACCTCAATTTTCCAGCTGCCCACCTCAAGGTTCCCGATAGCAACCCTCTGGATAAACGGAACCTGAACGTCCAAGCAGTACGAGGACTGATAGACGAAGACTTCAGGCTTAATTGAAATGACTCGACTGTCTGGATTGACGCTGACATCCACGGGGCCGCTCTTCATACAGGAGTTTGGAAAGTGACCATGCAGGATAACTTCAACGTTATCATTGTCATCGAATCCTTGCGGGACGAAGACCTTTTGCACGGGTGCCGGAGCTTTTGCTGGTGGATTGGCCAAGGCAGCGGACACGGGTGCGCACATCAAAGCGGCGAGAGCGAAGAGTGGCAGAACTTTATGACTGGGCTTCATTGCAAGTCTCCTTCAACAGCAGCGGGGTAAGCAATTTTGGCAGCCTTACGGTGCCGTGGTTTTTCTTTGTGATGCATTTCGTTCATTTGATCAGCAGCAACTTTGCCCGCGAGATGAATGCTTTTGTACATGTCATCCGAGCGGATTCGGACGTGTCCATGATGCTGTCGCCGTTCGTGCCAACTCAGAAAAGCAATCCAGTCGCGGCCGTCGCGGTAAAGATTCCAGCGGGCCAACATGTTTCCGTGTAACAGCGGTTCAAGACGGTGCTGGACTTCGCTGATACAGGCATCTTTCAGAGCATCCGAGAGCGAGAAGCCGTGCGCGTGAATCAGAACTGACATGGCGTACTCCAGTTCAATAATAACATCAAGAAATTCAACTGAGGAAAGAGTTTTCATTCCTCAAATTCATGATGCTCCTCTGGTGCAGGCATTCAAGGCTCGCGACCGCGGGATAGGGCGGGGTTGACGGGGAACAAGGTGGGAATGTCCTGCCGGCAATGTCTCTTCTAAAAAATAGAGAAAATTTATGAATAAAATAAAACAACTGTGGCAATAGCCATGGAGCCGTCGTGGGCCAACGAGATATCCACCGAGTAGCTCTGCCCGAGCTGTGAGAGAAGGTCATGAGCAGCTGACGAGAATTTCAGCTCGGGACGACCGGATGCCGAGTTCTCGACCCAAACATCCAAAGGGCCCATGCCTTGCGTGTACAGGCCTGTTCCTAGGGCCTTGAAAAAAGCTTCTTTTGCGGCAAAGCGTGCCGCAAAGGAGTGGGTAGGGTCTGCTTTTTTGCGCGCGTATTCGATTTCCTGCGGCGCGAATACTTTTTTCACAAAGCTCTCTTTTTCAATTGAGCGCTTGATACGTTCAACGTCGACGATGTCGGTTCCAATGCGAATGTTCATGTCATGGACCTCTGTCGCCTGCATGCACTTTTTTGCGTCGGCTCGTCAACGATCAACACGTGCA
>CAYWSV010000293.1:0-2750 GCA_964460155.1 uncultured Oligoflexia bacterium
CAAAAGTGTTTTTTATTTGGACTCAGACACTTTAGTAATTGGAAATATAGAAGCATTCTTAAATATTCTGTCGAATTCAGTGGCACCATAGAGGCTGAGACGAGAAGCTGACAGATGGAATATTTATGAAAAGGTAAGGAGTCTGTGAAATCGCTGTTTTCAAAGCGTTATTTGGCTGTTTTGGGCGCGGTCACTGCGGCTCTGTCTGCTGGAGGCATATTCTCATTTCAATACTTTAAGATTCAGAAGGAATTTTCATTCAGTTTGTCTGACAGACTGATTGCGCAGGATTCAAATCTGAGACGGCTGGCCACGTACTGTGGTCGAGGACGTTTGTCATTGTGCTTTGACTCTGTTGCAGCAGGTTCGAGCTGGAATTCAGAATTTAAGAGGAATGACCTCTCGGCGTTAGGTGCAGGATGTGCGTCTGGTGATGCTCGTGCGTGTCGGCACTTGTCCCGAATTGAGGCATTGAAGGACAGTCAAAACGGCCGTGATATTTGGTCGGAACCCGATGCGTTCGGTCGTCGTTTGAATCCCCAATCACAGCAATGGCCGCGCATTGTGAGCTTGAGCGAAAATCACTCTTACCTCAATTGGATGGAGATCAATTATCAAGCTCTTCAGCAACGTGAAGACCGCAAAGTTGATCTTGTTTGCGGTCGATCGCTGGAATTTCCGCGAGCACTTGTGTGTTCAACCTATGGCTCGATGAAGACCAGCTTGGCGCTCAGTCGCGTTGCGAGCTTCATTGAACAGGGAGGGAGAATTCCAGCGACAGTCGAGCATCGGAGCTCACCACTTCTGCGCTTTTGGCAGGGCTACAACTTGAGGCGCTCTGATTTCGAAAATGCTGTAAGTCGAATTCGGTCGACGGTCGAGGTGTATCCTGAAGAAGTAGCACTTTGGAATTTTCTTTTTTCAGAAAATTGGGATTTCGTGCTGACCTTTAATGCATTCTCGGTCTTTTCAGGAATTCCATCTCATGAATATTTCCATGGCGTTTATTTCAGTTCGGATGCGTATAAAAAGAGTGTCGACGAGATAATTGATGACAATCCGTTCGCGCTTCTTCCCATTAATAAATTTGTTCAGAGTCTCTACAAAACAAAGGATGAATTTGTCATCAACAACGAAATTCAAGCATATGCTATGCAACATGACTTTTCATTTGAATCAAACACTCGATGGAAGTCTGCCTCAAGGATTTTGTCTGAGGCACTGCGTCCAATTCTCGAGGTTGACTCGCGTTGGTCATCATTAATAGGAGAGCGGTGAAATGAATGTCCAGCGCATATCTTTGCCAATCTCAAATTGTTATCTCGTGACGGGCAGGCAGAGGATTCTTGTTGATTGTGGGTGTGCGGGTGATTGGCAATTTTTGAGGAAGGCTCTTGAAGAGCGCGGTGTGGTTCTGAAAAAACTGTCTGCAGTCGTTCTGACTCATGCGCATTTTGATCACTGCGGATGTGCTGCGTATCTACAGGCTGAGGGTGTGACTGTAATTGCATCGCAGCATGTACAATCGTCTCTCTCCGAGGGCCGACAAGAGGGGATATCGGTGCTTTCGGGAGCTGCCAAATTACCCTTGGTTGGAAAGCTCCTCAAATCATCGACGAACTTTCCTCCTGTAAAGGTCGATGTCGTTGTCGATGAATCGCTCGATTTATCGGAATTTGGTGTTGAGGGCGAGATCATCGCAACTGAGGGACATACGCAAGGCTCTTTAAGTGTTGTTCTTGGCAACAGAAGTGCGTGTATCGGAGATCTTGTCATGGGCGGTTGGTTGGGTTTACCTCCTGCTTGGAAACCGCAATTTCATCCACTGAATCAAGATAATCGAGCTGCACTTGAGCGTATGATTGTGCTCAGAGATTCAGGTATTGAACGTTTTCACGTTGGCCATGGTGATCTGCTTCTGGCCTCCGACGTTGACCGCTGGATCAACGCCGAGCTGCGTCGTGCGAAATATTAAAGAGTAACGTCAGCAGTTTGGATTGCCTGCGCGGCACTTGTAGATAGACATTTCTTGTGAGTCGAGGAAATCAAGAACAGTTCCGCCAGTCATCCATACGTAACTCTGTCGGCGTTCAACCCCGTCGCTGTATCTGTATGTTGGGAATTTTACATCAAAACGTCCTCGTCCTATAAAGGCAAGTACGTTTATATATTCAGCCCTAAAATCGCGTCCCTTAAGCTGCTGTAATTCCCTTAGGTCTGTGAATTGAGAGGCGCACATAAGAGCTCCCCACAACTCTAGAGCTCCAGTTCTGCTGATTTTCGGAATCTGCAGTCGGGTGGAAAATCCGTTCGCATCGAGATATCGGATCAAGGGTCTGTGATTATCCGGGCATGCTTCGGGACAAATCCCCTGCGCCCCGCCCCACTGCAAGAGGTCTGGGGCTACAGGGGCCGAGTGCACACCACCTTTGCCACGAGGAAGATCCGTCTGGGCAAATGGGACACATGTGTTTATTAAGGCACGGGCTGGTAGAGTTGTATTCGGATCGATGTCAAAGCCAATGCCGTGGGTTCTTCCGTTGGCTGTGAGACACGTAAAATCTGCAAGTGTTTGATTCGCATCTTCGGGATTTCCCGAAACTCTTTGCAGGACGCAAGCACGACGAGACTGCTGTGACGTTTGAAATTCACGTGTAAGTTGTTTAATCAGTGAAATCAATTCAATGTTCGCATCACCCTGAACGCGCAGTGTGCGAGCTGTAGCCATATAGTCTGTCAGGAGACTTGCA
>CAYWSV010000294.1:0-2722 GCA_964460155.1 uncultured Oligoflexia bacterium
CCGTTCTGGGCGCGCAATCAATTGTTTGGCCTTCACAATCTGTAGCGCATCGCTAGCAATTTTGACACGCAAAACATCCTTCAGCATGCCGCGCTTGATTCCACGCTGGCTTGCGACTTCAAAAGGGCTTGCGTATCGAGCTGATAAAGCCTGAGGTACATAGTCGCTCAAAAGCGCTCTGAACTGCCTTAAAAGTTCTGACTTTGAATAGTGATCAGGTATGACGACAACCCTTGCATTTCTTATGTGACCGCTCTGGGAAAACTCTCGAGCGTCCGAAGGGTTGATGTAGCGCACTCTTGGGGGCCTGATCTTGTAGGCAAAGGCCGCCTTGCCGTGTGCTAGCCACCATTCCTCAAACTCGCCCTCAAAGACATCACCAAAGTGCTCATAGACTCTGGAAAATTCTGGGTCACCCGTCTTGCCTTTAGCTTGGCATAAACGCCAGTACTCCGGACTTAAAGAAAGACAAATCCACCACAGGTAATAGGGGCTGCGCTTCGCAGCAGCCACTTCAGCCCTGCGCTCCTCATATAACTGCCGTGAAAGGTTTGGAAATATGCGACTCATATTGTGTTATCAACTAAAAACTATACTAGGACAGTATATGGTAACAACTGCTTTAATGGATCCCATCAGCAAAACGAAAGACAAAGGGTCTAGCGAACGCTGAATTAACTAAGGAGATTCAAATGAGCAAGTCAAACGCAGCTAAGGTCCTCATCAACGAAGTCAACTTTGAAGCAGAAACTTCCATTGTTCTTAATCGCCTTAATCAGTTGAGCGATGAGCGCTCGTCTTGGGAAGGCAATGTCTATCGCCACGCCACAGAGGCCCTCTACAGTCTGTTGAGCAGAACTTACGCTGCTTATGAGGACCATTTCGTGAAAACCGAAGATCATCTGCGCAAAGCCTTTCGAGCCGCATTGATCGAGAAGCTCGCTAACGATGGCATCCGTACGCAGAAGACCTCAACAACGCTTGGGATCTTAATTCGCTATGTCTTCAAGAGCGACCGCAAGCGTGTCATGCGTTATCGCTATGTGATTGAAGCAGCTAAGTCTCACGCTGTTTCAGCTGCCGATCTGCCAAAATGGCTCGACGAAGTAGGTGGGATTGATGGCGCATGTAAGTTGATTACGCTGAGCGAAGAGACCCAAGCAAAGCGTCAGCGCATTGCTCACGAGGTCTCAGCCCTGACCCAAGAGATCGAAGATCGTCGTAGCGCTCCAATCGCTCGAGTCACCCTAGATGGAATCAAGTCTGATAGCCGCTCTGTGCTGATCGCAGAACCTAACGACCAAGGTGGATTCGACATCATCTGCGTTGTTCCACAGCTAAGTGACAGCGTTTATGATGCCTTAGTTAAGTCAGCCGCAAAGCAGATAACGCTCGCTAAAGATGAGGCCGCGATACTCAATCAAGAAGCAGTCAACTTCGAAGGTGCTGTAGCCGTCAATGAAAGGCAAGCGCTCGTCGCAGCTTGATCCTGACTCATGAATCTCGCCTAACTTTTGAAAGAGCCCCAAAAGTTCGTCCTGTCAAATGCTCAGAGTCTAGCCCCTAGATTCTGAGCATTTCAACGGCTCGTCTGAGCATCGATGGATTAGTCTCAATGTAGCGCTGCGTCACAGATAAACTGCGATGCCCTGCAAGTTCCATCAGCACTCTCACCGACACTCCCTTTTCAGCAAGCTGTGTGATGAAGCTACGCCTTCCACTATGACTGCTCGCCCCGTCGATACCCGCGTTTTTGTACATGTAGTGAAAGTGCTGCGACAGTGTCGAAGCGCTGAAGCCGCGATCGGGATTCTTTTGCGTACAAAAAAGAGCTCGACTCGTATCCGTCATCGTTAAGGGGAATAAGTCCTTGAGGCGAAACCTAACGGATAAGTAGTGATAGATTTCGTGCTGCGCTTTCTCTGATAGGACAACCAATCGACCCCGACCCCCTTTGGTTTGGTCTGGAGCTAGTCGAATCTCATCTCTTATCTTCCCATCTTTGGTGAGCACTTGCGAAAGTCGCAGTGCCGCAACCTCCCCAATTCGCATCCCCGTCTGTGTAGTGAGTAAAAACATAGCTCGATTACGAGATGCGTGTTTATGGTTTGCGATGTACCTCAGTACACGACTCACATCTCGTTCCGTTAAAACTCGGGCTTGTGACATCTGATCTCCTTTAAAAACCAATGAGTTCGCATGTATTTATGATGAACCCTTTGGTTTGAAAGGACAACCGTGATCGGTATAAATAAAACTTCTATATAGATCATATACTTACCTAAAAACCAACACTTTGTTCAATTTGTGTTGGTTTATGGCTCGATCGTAAAACCATATCGTTTAACGTTCAATATTGACTATTCGTCCGTGATTTCACTCGCACAGAGAGCGATTCAACAGGTTCTATGCGATTAACCATTTCGTTGAGCATACCGTTGGGGAAGTATGGGAAGGAATGCTCTGGATATGGTCTAACTATTAAAGCGAACCGTCGCTTTCTTCCGAACGCCCCAAGAATCACTGACTCAGCAAGTGGCGAGAGATCGTGAAGGAATACTCACGCTTTCCCAATCAACAGAATGCTGATTCAGGTTGAGTACACCCTTTGTTATATAGCTCAGCCAACCCTGATCTCTGTAGGGGACTAGCCCAATCTGATTGCCAGCAAATGGCAACTTAACCCAAGTTGACTTAACCACATCGCTCAATTTCCTTGAGC
>CAYWSV010000295.1:0-1664 GCA_964460155.1 uncultured Oligoflexia bacterium
AATGGTATTCGGGAGGAATCGCTCCGGCATTTTGGCAGGGTTTCTTGCCGGCTTCGCGGGAACTTCCATTCGTTCATTTTCGCGCAGGGCAGCGCTATCGGTTGGAAGCCGATCTGACTTATTTGTCTATGTATCATCGTTTATTCAAAGAGGGGTTTAAAAACTTTCTGGTGAGTCTGGGCTATTGGACAATTGACCCGAATCAGCCAATGATTCCACTTCGCCCAGTTTCGACAATTCCGCGTCTCACGGGACTCAAACCTAATGCACCACTGCCCGATGTATCGCCCCTGACAGCAGGAGGGAGCAATGATATTTCGCTGGAACTCAATCGCATGCGTAGCATGCTGACAGATGTCAACTGGCCACCTTATTACGAGCAAATGTGCGGTTCGGAGGGGTGTGTGCGTGCACTTTCAGGCCAAGCGCGGCTCAAAGTGGGAGTTGAATTTACGGTCGAAGGTTTTTCAGACGGAAAAGCAAAAACATCAAATTATCGAGTTTGGCGCAGTTCATCATTTTTGCCGGAGTACGACCTCCAGACCAACTCTTTGATGAGGCCCGAATGCCAATGAAAACTTTGATAAAGTGTCGCCCAATTAAAAAATATGTACAAAGATTTTATTCAGCCATTAGCCTTGCTTCATTAGTTTCAATCGTTTCTTCCGAGGCATTGGCTGTGAACATCGACGTTTCGGGAGGTTGGGTCTGCAATATGTGGATGCAACAGCCGGGAGTTCTTGGAGCGGCATCAAACAATGCAAACTTTAACGTTAAAGCAACGCCAACATCAAGCACGATGTCGGGTGGATTTATTGCTGGTGAAGTTTCAGATTATTTGAGCTCTTTGGGAAAAAACTTTAATTCCCTCATTGATAATCTACCCCTTATGGAACCCGTCAACTTCAATTTCGCTTCCGAAAATTTTGGAGCTCGTTTTGGTGTTGATGTTTGTCTTCCGGCGCTGGTTCCAACACGGGACGATGTATTGGATTG
This sequence comes from uncultured Oligoflexia bacterium, assembly GCA_964460155.1. Lineage (GTDB taxonomy): Bacteria > Bdellovibrionota_B > Oligoflexia > Silvanigrellales > Silvanigrellaceae > RFOM01. Next base: position 997 of record CAYWSV010000295.1, read on the forward strand.
GACCGTGACTGTCTCAGGTCTAGGACCACTCATTCCACCTGCTCAAGGCGATTGGTTTTCTGTGACCACGCCCAAAGTAGAGATGCAGCTTCTGGCTTCCAATTGCAATTCAGCGGTGGGAACACCGATGTCGACGTCCGCGCCATCAAAGACAGGAAGCTGTGAAATTACGAATGTACCTGCCGTGGGTGCTGACAGACTCAATTTCGTAGGACAACCTTTAGTCTTCAAGTTTATCAAAATGGTGAGCCGAGAGATGGTGATGAGATTTTCCGTCAGCGAACAAACGACTGTGACGCGGCCTCACCGTCTTGATGCCGGAATTGTTAATTTTGATTTTGTCGACCCGCCGCTTCCACCCCTTATGATTGGCGATTTGCTCGGAAAGCAGCTCTTCTCTGCACCAGAAACAAACTACGTGGATTGGCCGGGTTGTGTTGATTTCAACGCAAGCACCGGAATGGCGTTGTCATCCATGAACCTTCAAGGACCCAATTCGAGTCTTGATTTGCGATGGACAGGTAACGATCGTGACTGCTCTTCAAATGGAAGTTGTCCGAATGGAAACGTGAGTGGAAATAACTTTAACTTTCCTGTGGCTGTGTATCTAGAAGGTGGAACACTCGCCAGTCCCAATACTTCGCCAACAGCGAAGGTGAGAAATTTTC
>CAYWSV010000295.1:1674-2705 GCA_964460155.1 uncultured Oligoflexia bacterium
ATCAGAGCTTCAGTGGTGAATCTTTTTACCCTGCCAATGGCAAAATAGAATTCAATACCGAAGTCGACAAAGTTTACCGTGATGCAGGCAAAGCGTTTTTCTCAACGACTGTGTCGCGACAGACTGGACCATCCATTTGGCGCACGTGTCGAGTCTGGTTCAAACGCGATAACGGCTTTAATTGCTCCACTCTTCCCACTCCTGAATTACAAAACCTTTGCCACTTAATGTAAAGATGTAGTGCAGTACAGGAGTCTCCGCGAGCCCTGTACTGCACGCTCTTGGATCAATTTAGCTCACTCAGAGTTGCATTTATTCCCGTGGCCTAAGCGCATATTGAAACGGTGTGAAGTTTCCCTGCGAGCCCATTAAATCTCGGACGTGCAGAAAACCCTGGTTGTCGATAACCCGAGCGCGGGTTGATTTTTCATCAATCCACTCAGCAAAAACAAAGACGTGTGCGGGAATACTTGTACTCCCGTCGATGTCGAGCGTGAAGACAACATCACCCGCCGTGAGGTCACCGAGTCGCGTGACACGTTGCCATCCGACTGTGTTTTCAAGCCAATCCGAGAACGCGGCGGTCCATGTACTAATGTTGTATCCCTTGGCGTTGAGTGCACGAGGCACTGGCAGCCCCACATTGCGCATTGCCGTGCTGATAAAAGCCACGCAGGCATTATGTGTGGTACCGAACCAACTCATCACTTGTTGATGAACGTTTCGATAATTCGAGGGTTGAGTGTAGTAGGCATAGAGCTTTGCCGAGAACCCGCGGAGATTGGCAGGAAATGATTTTAGGCCAGTCGGGTCGGTGAGAACGGGAGCTTGTGCTGGCGGAGCTTTTTCTCCGCGCAGCACAGCTAAAGGCCAGCGCATGATTTCGCAGGTGTAGGCCCATTGAAGGGCCCGACATCGGGTCACTTGTTCCGGGGTAAAGGGACCATAACCGTATCTCGAATCTACACACGCATTGAGTTGAGCTGAAAACTCAGAACCTGCCGGACATCGTGCTGAGCCGCGCAAAATGC
>CAYWSV010000296.1:0-2696 GCA_964460155.1 uncultured Oligoflexia bacterium
GATACCGATGCCGTTTGTTTCACGTTTTTGTTGCTTGGTGTTGTTGGTCTCGCTGAAATTCAAAATTTCAAGTGAGTAACGCCATCCAAAACCAAAGGCACCTACCAGCCTGCGAATTCCGAAAAAGGCACTTGCATACAAACTATCTGCTGGAAGACCTGCACGTGCAGCCTGTGCTCCAAGATCCTCAAGTGGAGAACGACCGAAGGAACCAACAAATTTAACGTCCGTCTCGGAGCTAAACATGTATTTTGCAGACGCTTCAAAACCAATTTTATTCGGAATCAGGTCGAAACCAGACAACCCCAACAAATAAGTCGATGACGTTGTTCCTTTAATTTTTCCAGCTGTGCTCTCGGTATAAACACTTTCAGACGTTGAATAACCCGGTCCAACGTCGACATAAAAATCCAGAACCGAGGTTGACAAGCGTCCATGGACCCAATGATCGTAGGATTTGATTTCAGGAGACTCTGCTTTGTCTCCATACGCACGTTCGTAGGTCAACGTGTAATGAGCAGAGACGAGCGGCAGAACAGCAATTCCCGTGTCACTAATCAACGTACTGCGCTTCATCACCGGCAACGGACCTCCAGTGACCTGTCCGTATCGTCCCTCGAAGACCTGTCTCAAAAACTTGTAATAGATCGGCGTTCTGAGTGATCCCCACATGCGGTCATAGGTGCCTGACTCAACCGACTTCCCAGACTCCTTCACGAACGCCTGACCAACAGCATAACCCACTGCAGGTTCAATCTGCATGCCCGGATTCCCCGGAATCAATGGGATTCCACGCAAACCAACGTGTGCTCCAATTTCGCCCTGAACAACATATGCATTCGATTGAAAAGCAGAGCCGCTGGTTTTCGGTAGAGATAAATATTGAAAACCCAACACAGGACGGAGGCTGTATCCCGTTGCTGCAGGAGACCAATCAGGAAAAAACACCGATTGCTTTTTGGGTGTCTCCTCTTCAGGCTCTTTTGCATCTGTTTGCGCAAAAGCCGATACCGAATACTGCAGGGCAAGGACACTCAAAATAAGACGAGATGTCTGCACAAGTGGAGAACGCAAAGGCACAGGGACCTCCGAAACGCAAAGTGGCAATTATTGAGAACTGGTGTCCTTCAATAATTGCCACTCTTCGAACAGAGGTTCAATATCGCTCACAAACTTCTGAAGCAGTTGGAAACGTACTTCTCATCGATGTAACCGCGAGACACCTTGTAAAAGCTTGTTCCTTCCACTTTTTCGAAAACGGTCACCGGCCAATTCAATCTGTAAAACGTCGTCACTCGATTTTCGGATCCGTTTGTCGGAACATTCGCGTACACAGGTGCAATTCCGGAAGACGGATCCACGGAAGTCACGTTGCACGTCATAAGCCCAGAGAGTTGCAGAGGTGCTGAGGTATTGCCCGTTGATGTCTGTGGAACTGGCGCAGCAGGTTGCTCAGGCTTTTCGGTTGGTGCGACCGTTGGAGCAACTGTGGGTGCCGCAGTGGGTACAACAGTCGGCTCTGCCTTCGGAGTCACGACCGGTTGAATAGGCTTCGCAGTGGGCGTTGGTGCAGGACGCGTGCCTACAGAAGAACCCACTTTGGGATCAGCAGACCAATTGCCCACAACAACACGCATATTGAGGTAGGCAGTTCCTTTGGTCAGTGTCCATCGGTCAGACGTCGAACGGGACTCCATCGACTTCACTTGACCAGCAAATGAACTGAGCTCGCTGAAGCTATTCACAACAGTATTAAACACGCTTCTAATCTTTGCATTCGGATTGCGAATACATCCACCCGAGACACGTCGATCTTCGGCATTCGGCAATTCAAGAATTTCTTCGGCCGAATTACCATGCATTCCGTAGGCGCCGTTGAACCACAAAACGTATTTTCCAAGAGGATTTCTCGAACCACAAGCTCCGTAAACTTGAGGATTCTGCGCAAATACACGCTGACGCTCTTGTTCACTCGTCACTTTGCGGCCGGTCGCAGGATTCACAGGGTTTCTTGGAAACCACTGAGGACACATTTGAATATCTTCGACATTGAAAACACCTGTAGGCGTGTAATGAGGAACACCCTCATGCCACTCACCCGAAACATCGGCGCTCGCAATGTTCCACTGATCAACAGCAACACCATCTTGATACATCGTTGCACGATTGGTCTTGAGATTGAGTCTAAAGGCTATTTTGGAGCGCAGAGCAGACTCAACTTCAGCACCCGAGAGTCCAGCAGTTGCCCACATCACTTCTGCATCTGTCTCGGAAGAGCTCTTCATGCAAGCCACAGGACCACACGCTGCCAGAGCAGCCCAAAGAGCAATGCCGGTTCTGAGTGTCTTGTTGGATTTCATAGCTGGCTCCTTTATGCGGTCATGCGTCCGCTCATGCATTCTGGGAGCCTCTGAGCAATTACCGTTCCACATTGGAGAAGGCTAGAAATATAGGAAATTCGGGGGAGTTTGGATCGGGACAAAGTGAAAAAAAATTAGACACTTGTCTTTTTTTATTGACAAGGGCTCTACTTTGAAGAGCCCGAAGGAACACAGTTTCCAGCTGGACTTTTGCCGCCCGCTTCGAAGTCGGCTTCAGGAATATTAGGCTCAGGAAGTTCGGCCAACACGACGCCATTCACTGGATTTTTGTTGTGGGTCGAGAGCACAAAGGAGGGAAGACCCATAAACGACAGC
>CAYWSV010000297.1:0-2682 GCA_964460155.1 uncultured Oligoflexia bacterium
GACGTTGTCATGCGTGCTCAAGTTAAAGTTCAGCCAATTTTGCTCTCTTTGGCCAGTTTATGCCTTATGGCTTGTCGGGCTGCTGGTCCCGAAAGCTCGTGCTCCAAAACGAATGCAACAAGCACATCGACAATTAGCAATTCATCGATTTCTGGGGGTGGGGTTCTCACACTTGAGGGGCTTTCTGCATCGGCAGCCGGAGCAGGGCAGCGTGCGGCCTCGCAATGTAGCGCCTTCGTCAGAGTCATTGGGCAAACAGGGCGTTCATACAATGCGCAGATTTGGACAGCACGACATTGTATTCCTGATTATTCCTCTCGGCTCCTAAGGGCAGAACTCTCTCTTTATGATGGACGTAGCGGATACGCAGCAGTTGATACTCAACTCCCCCTTGCAGATGCGCGTAATAAATTTTTCGATTTGGTGGAAAAAGAAGTTCCTGCCTATTCGGATTCCGAGAAAAAGCAGAAGAACCCAGCCCGTCTTGTTCTCGACTTGGCCTTTCTCGAGGAAGAGGGCAAGAAGAATTATGGAGATGATTGTCGAGTCGTTGCGGGACTAAATGCGAAGGAGATTCCGGAAACGCTTTTATGTTCGGCTCTGCAGGATTTACGGATATTCGATGCAACTCTGACGGCGAAATCAAAAATCGGTGAAAAAATATTGAGCAATTTGTATTCTACGCAGGGAAAAGCGGAGAGTCCACTTTCAAAACAATGGCGTGAGAACGTGACTTCCTTGCTCAACCTTGAGCTTGATATTTCGCGTGGGCGCTTTGTTGATATTGTGCGAAACTGCGAAGACACAGCACCCTCTGTGGCGTGCAATTATAAATCAACATTACAAACTCTTGCGCGAAAGTTCCGAGCACCCGGGCGAGACTTACTTGCTGAGGCCGAGAACGACGGATTTACCACTCCGGGTAAAAGTTATGCTGACTTCAAAAGACAATTGGCGCAGGCGCATTACACCGAAAAAGTTCAAACGCTCTTTGAAAATATAAAAGGCAAGATTCAATCGGGTTCAATGAGTCTTGTTTTTGCAGCAAATTTTGCAGATTCTTCAGGAAAATCGAGAGTCTTTGCAAGCAATCCTCTCAAGGACTTCTACACATCGAAAGAGAATCCGCTGCAATTTAAATTTTTCTCAAAACCTGAATCCCGTGATGCTTTTGTCCAATTCCTCAGCCCTCCGGCAAAAGCGTTGGTGCTTGAAAGTGGAGACAGCGGAAGCGTGTTGATGATGGACGCGTCAACACCATTTCTTGTCATCAGTTCAAAAGGTACAAAATCCATAAGTGGCGGTGCATCTATACTTGCTCTTCCGGTTGCAACCGAAGAAGAATCCGCACCGACGCGGCCGTTGGTTTTGACCTGCAAAAATTAAATTTGGATTTTATGCGTCAAGGCGATGAAGATGACTTACAGCTCTGAAGCCTGAACTTCGTGGGTCGCTTCGGAGCCGCTGCCGTTGTTACTCTGCGACGATGCACTGAGGTGAGAATTGTCCGAGTTGGTCTTTCTGTTTGGATAATAAAAATCCATAACGCGCCAAATGGAACTCAGCTCTTCGTTGGTCAGACCAAAGCGTTTGGCGTTTCGAATTTCATACATGTACGCTTCTCTTTCTGCAGCCCAAGTTCCATCATTTTCAAACGACTCTTTCGCTGATGGTTTCAGTGCAGGAACGAATTTGCCAGCCAAGCGCCTTGCGCTCATTTGCCAGCCCATTAAATAGTCGGTGGCGACAATCTTGAAGAAGGATTGGTCGACGTGAATTTCAATCTCGTGTGCGAGAGTTGACCCCAAGACAGCCCAGCTCGTGAAGGCTGTTGGCCCAACAGTCACTGTTTTGTGGGGAAGAATGAGTCCGCCCGTTGTGAGGCCGCGATCCTCAAGTGCAGGGTCGTATCTTGGACCATCGACAGTATGCGGGTGGTCTATCGAGAACATGACCATGGCGATATCGACCGACTCTTGATTGAAATCGGGCGACTCGTCGGGTGCAACAACTTCGACTTCTGCAATGGCCTTCAGGTATGCCGCATGCGCCTGAACTTCGCGCACCGCGTTAACTGCACCAAACAGGCCGAAACCGCTCAGTACGAGCAAGACCATCAGCGGAATGTTGTGGGCGATACGCGTGACCATGATGCTCCCCGCAAGACGCGACGGCAGGACCTCGACTGGTTGCTCTGCAACATCCGTCATTTCTGAGGATGTCCTAGAAAAAATCGTGCCAGACCTCTGAGGATGGACTTTTATGCTGATTTTAGGGACTTTTCCAGTCCACCGGACGGTGGCGGAGTGTCTAATGACAGTCTCTGGTCTCTGGACTGTCTAATCATTGGTCAGTCTTCCACTTTTAGCTTGTGTCCGGCCAAAATACGAAGGAAGTCTTTTGCAGCGAGGGAAACGCATTATGACGAGTTCAATTCGGTTGGCAAAAGAACGGGTTGTTTTGGGAGTCACGGGCGCAAGTGGTTCGATTTATGCGGAACTACTTTTAGAGCGCCTGTTGGCTGCAGGAGTCAGGACCTATCTTGTTGCCTCTGACACCGCCCGCAAGGTGATTGCCACGGAGCTCGATTCCGATTCTCTGCTCGCAAAGGTTCTGGCCTGCGGTGTTCAGGCTCGTTTCGAGACTCAATCAGAGATTCTGCAGGCTTTCGAAACGCGGGGT
>CAYWSV010000298.1:0-2635 GCA_964460155.1 uncultured Oligoflexia bacterium
TGAGCAACTCCTTGCAATGCGTGTTCGCATCCCGGCGAATACTGCGCACGGCCATGCGCATCATTTCGATTTGAGCGCGAGCCTTCACGAGCGATTGCGTGCGCGTCGAGTCGTTCAGAAAGGGTTCCATGACCTGATTCATGTACGCAGCAACACCAAAACCGTTCACCTTAAACGACAGTCCTCGGGCGACAGTGACGTTCACATCACTCGTTTTAAATATTCCACTATATGTTGCCGTATCGAAAAAGTTCCAACCGCCACGCACGGGTTGCCATTCTCCCGCGAGCGAGCCGACGGGCACATTAATAGACACATCGTGGAATCGGGTCAGCATCTTACTTTCATTAAACTCAAATTTTCCGATCACAGGATTGGTGGACAGCGCATTTCCGCTGAGCGCAAAATCAACAAGCCGGACCTTCAGAGAAGTTTCGTTGGGCTCAACAGAGGGCAATGGAGCAGCCTCGTCCGACAACACCTGATACACGCATCGAGCGCGCTTGAACGGAGAAAACAGCTTCTTGGCGACACCGCTTCGGCGGATAATCGGCAGCCCTGATTCAATGACTGGCAAACCAACCTTTAACCCCTCGGAGCACGTCCGATGCAGCAAGGCGCTATAGCTCGGTGAAGCAAGTGAAAGTCCCAATGCTCCCAAACCTAAACTCGATTGAAGCACAGAACCGGGAACCTGAATAACCAGAGTCAAGCATTCCCCGGCCTTCAAGCCACTACAGAATGCAGGCTGAGGCTTAGTTTGAAAGAGGGAAGGATCAGATTTAATCGAACTTGCTTCGGCACCACTCACCGTCTCTTCACGCACGGGTGACAGCTTCGAGATCGTTGGTTCAACCTCGATTCTTGAAGAGTCGTTCATGGGCGGCTGAATCGGCGTGGTCGAAACATCGTTGTCGCCGACACGAGCAATCGGCTCACGGCTAATACGTGCGTTGGTCCCACACGCTGTTGGAGTCGAGACCAAACTCATTCCGGTGAACATCGACAAGAGCATCAACGGCCAATGAGACTTGATAAACGTTTTTTGTGCCCGGGACTGGGGCTGCTGTGGCGATTGATTCTTGTTCATAAGTCTCCCCTCGGAATTCGTGCGTGCCGTTGGATGTCAACGGATCACTCCGATGAGCCCTTAGCAATGCCAATGCCAAGTTCCGAGGCACATAAATATGAACAACTCTCATTGTTCTCACATACAAGCAGAATGACCTCTGTGTCGAAGAAATAGACACCGTATTAAAGATAGACATGTCCATATTTTAAAAAGAAAAATCGAATTTATGTATCGACTTCGTGCTTAACAACTGTTAGCCCGCAGCAGCCTGATCGGGCGGTCCACACAGGCTGTGCAATCGTCAAGAAGTGGAGCATCCGTTATGAAACTTGCATTCAGATGCCTCTCGTATGCACTTCCCGCGCTTCTCTGCATCAGCACCCTTGCATGCAAAAAAGCACAACAGAGTCGCATGCGCAGCACTGCCCCAATGACACTTCCGAGCGTTCCTCAGCTCAAGAAACTTTCTGCACAGCTCAACACAACTCTTCCAGAGGTTGCCGTCATTCTTCTCAAAGACGATTCATCCGAATACTCTGGACTCTCGTCGAGCTTTTCAATCAATGCGCAAGTCACACCAAAACAAACTTTGGGTCTTGTCCGCGCAGATTCACCATTGCAGTTTTCTGGCGAAGTTTTCCTAAAAAATGGTGCGCGCATTCAGTGTCAAGTGGTGCAGCGTGGAGTTCTTTTTTTATCCGTGTCTGATTCACGCCAGCAGGTGTTAGATTGTCAGGGCCAAACACTCAGCTTCAATCTGGGAACAGAATCCGTAAGTGCGAGTGAGATCTCGTCACACTCCGTCAATCAATCACTTGCTGCAGGTGCGAGCCTTCTTCTAACAAACGTTGACGATACGGAGCACATGCTCGAACTCACACTGCAAGAGCAAACTTTAACTCTTGCAGAAAGAGGTCCCACCGGACACACACTGTCGAAAAATGTTTTTTCAGCGGATGAACTACGAGCATTTATAAAAGCACAGAGTCCACTGAGCATTCCGTGCCCAACCACACTGTGTGCGGAGACATCGGGCCCGCTGACGTTGACATTAAAAGCAGACGGGGAAATCGTTGCAACCCGCAAGCGCTCTGTCCAGACAAGTTCATCAAAAACTTCGACTCAAGACGTTTTTAGACGCTCCGGAAGCGAAGGACTGCGCGTTGCAACTTATAACGTTGAAAACTTTTGGGACGACGATGCCGCCAACAGTAAGCCCTATGACGATTTTTCGGCTGATCTTTCGGATTGGTACACAGGAAAATTCGCACACCTCAAAGCGCGCAGAATCAGCGAGGCACTACTCGCCGCGGGATTACCAGACGTCGTTGGCCTTCAAGAAATAGAAAGCGCTGCGAACGGCAGTCGCTCTCTCGAAATACTCAAACCTGTTCTCGCACCTCTCGGATACACCTACTACGCGCTCGGCCAACAGGCTTCAGACAACCCAACGGCCGTCACCACTGCGTTCATTAGCAAGTATCCACTTCTTGAAAACACCCGCATTGACTTTCTTTTTGAATCCAAGGAACTGAACGAAGAAGATCGCAATGACTTTATTGG
>CAYWSV010000299.1:0-2547 GCA_964460155.1 uncultured Oligoflexia bacterium
AACCGGATGTAGGTATCGACCTCACTGCACGAAGGAGTCCTCACTTGACTGCGTTGCGTCCATCATTGTCTCTCCCGTGGATCACGGCCGAGTTTGGGCGCGTCATCGTCATTTCGCCGCATATGGATGATGCCATTCTCAGTTGCGGTGGCCTTGTGCATCAACTGTTAAAGCAGATCGAGTGTCTGACTGTGACTGTCTGCACAGCTGACCCTGTGGGCGCTGACCCAAAAAATCCGCCTCACGGCATCGCGTTGCCGTCTTTGCGGCGCAATGAAGAAGTTGCTGCTTTGAATGCTTTGGGTTGCAGGCTCGTGCAATTGGATTTGCTGGATGCAATCTATCGAAAAGATCTGAATTCAGGCTCGCTGCTTTATCCGTCGATGGGCTCGATTTGGTCGATGCCTTTGGCGCAAGATGAACCCCAAAAACAAGCTTTACGCAGTCGCTTGCAAACACTCGCTGGCCAGTCTTCCCAGCGTCCAACGTTGTTTGTGGCACCACTTGGGATTGGCCATCATGTGGACCATATCTTGTGCACTCAGGTTGTTTTATCGGTCGTAAGTCACGAGTCTCAAATCTTGCTGTACGAAGATTTTCCATATGTTGTGGATCAGGGAGCCCATGTTGGGGTTGCCGATGATGCACAGCGAGCTTTACGCAGGTTGAATGCAACCGGCGTACAGTGCTTCGAACAAGAGTGTGACGTTGATCTCAAAATGCAATGGATAGCCCATTACGAATCACAAATAGATTCCATCTTTGGCAGTCACGACAATGTTCGACCACTGCTGATGAAGAATTCTAAAAACGGAAACACAGTTGAACGTTTTTGGAAAATTCGGATGAATTGAACATCATCATTCTTAAACGCGGGAAAAATTATGACGCAGTCTCATATGCTGAACGAAGTGTCTGAACAGCCGCGAATTATAAGACGTCAGTCCGAGGCATGGAAAAATCGTGCCGAAGAACTCAGAAAACTTCTGCAATCCCGACGTCAAATTATTCTTGTGGGGCGAGGCAGTTCGGGAAATGCTGCGCTTTATTTCACCTATTTATGGTCAACGACATCGGGTAGGCAGCCTCTTGATTTTCGATTGTGGGTTGCTCAGGACTCCAACACAGCAGGTGATTATTCCGATTGCGGAGTGATTGCCTTTTCGGCTTCCGGTCAAAGTACCGATGTTGTTAAAGCCTGCGCTTGGCTGAAACAAAAAGGTGCTGTGGTTGTCGGTGTCACGGCTGCACAAGATGCAAGCTGCCGATTGGGAAGTGTGTGTGACGAACTCTTTTTACTGAATTGCGGAATCGAAAAAGCAGTGCCTGCGACCAAGAGTTTTATGAGTCAAATGGCCGCATCAGCCGCATTGGCAGGTTTGCCTCTGCCGGATCGTTCAAGCGCAATTGCCTCAAGCATCGAGAAGACAATTGTCAGTCCGGCAAGTAACCGGCTTGCTCAATTTCTCACAGGCGCGCGCACGGTCATTATGCTTGGCCGTGGTCATTTATTAGGTGCAGTGCATGATGCTGCACTTAAATTGCAGGAAACCACTGGCCTTGCCGCCTTCGCCTATTCAACAGCAGAGTTCTTTCATGGACCGTTAGGTTGCGTTTCTTCGTCCGACAGAGCTGTGATTTTTGCGTCTGGGGATACCGAATTGGAGCAGCGGTTGCTCGTCAGTTTAGCTGAACGGAATGTTCCCATCCGCTTGGTTGTGCGCGGTCCGGCTGCCGAAAATCCTGCTGTGGCTCTCACTCAATTGTTGACCGATCGGAATCTGGGTGGGTTGTTTGAAGTCATCGAATTGCCAACAACGGGGCAGGACTGGTCCGACGTTTTCGCTTTAATTACGCTAGTTCAGATGACGTGCCTGGCGATTTGCGGCCAAATGGGGCGCAGTCCAGATGCACCACCTTCACTCAAAAAGATCACAGAAACCTAAATTTTCAATTATTCTTAGTACATGATCAGGATCATGTCCGTGGGTCGTCTCATGCTGGTATATTGCCAGATGTAATTTAGACTCTTATTGTACGCACGTTGTGTTTGATAATTGAGCGTTCTTGATGGTGTTGTGTCCGCAGCCTACGGAGAAGTACATGGCCAGTAAACATACAATTCATTTTCCGAACGAAGTGAGTCATCCCGAAGTCAAGACTTGGATCCAGTCGGTTGTGGAGTTGTGCGAACCCGCGGACATTCGGTTTTGTGACGGGAGCCGTGAAGAATACGACACTCTGTGCGCCGAGATGGTCCGTCAGGGCACACTCAAACCACTCAACTCCAAACTGCGTCCCAACAGCTATTTGGCATGGTCTGACCCGAGCGACGTGGCGCGTGTTGAAGACCGCACCTACATCTGCAGCCGCAGCAAACAAGATGCGGGTCCAACGAACAACTGGATTGACCCGGTCGAAATGAAGAAGACGCTCAACGGCCTTTTTAAAGGTTGTATGCGCGGACGCACTCTCTACGTCATTCCGTTCAGTATGGGCCCCGTTGGTTCTCGCTTGAGCAAGGTGGGAATCGAGATTTCCGACTCT
>CAYWSV010000300.1:0-2528 GCA_964460155.1 uncultured Oligoflexia bacterium
CCTTGCGGAAAATATATTGGTAAACGTTTCCATTGACAGGCAGTCCAATCAGCCGATTTTCAACAGTCGCAGCTTCCAAGGCCTTGGGTTCGAACTTTGCCAGTTCTGAATCCGCAGGAATGTGCGGCCACTGATTCATGGGAAGCAGAGCATCTTTGAATTGCGGAATAAAAGGTTCGTCTACGGCATAAACATCATACGTTCCGCCTGCCGCCAAGTCGGTCATCATCTTTGTCGCAACCGTCGACGCAGGAATGTCGTCGAATTGCACACGGACACCGGTTTCCGACTCGAATTGTGGGAGGGCCTCGCGCAGTGCCGCCGACTGCCGATCGCGAAACGTCAGGACTTTGAGAACAGGGCCTTCGGATTTTCGAATGCACGCAGGTGTGAGTGCATGTGCAAAGAAAAGCGCAAAAAACGCTGCACATACAGACAACCGACGCGGTGCGAACAGAACTCGTCCTGTCCGCATCGAACGTCTTTTATGGAACATCGTGACCGACCGCAGCCTTGAGGAGGTAAAACCAATCGTCGTGCTCGAGCTGAACACTCAAGGCGTCGATGGCTGCCTTGAGTCGTTCCTGTTTTCCTGTTCCCAGAACAGGCACCACCTTTGACGGGTGTTTCAGGAGCCAAGCGTAGGCGAGGGTTTCGGGCTGAGTGACTTTGTATTTTTTGCTCAAGGTCGACAAAGCTTCCCGCACACGCAAAGAACGTTCATCGTTCTGCGTCAGCATGCGTCCACCGGCCAGTGGTGACCAAGCCATCGGGGTAATGTTCAATTCGATGCACTGATCCAGTTGCCCGTTGAACATCGCGGTGTTGTTGAGCAACGAAAATTCGATTTGGTTGGTTACAAGAGGCAGAGTCATTTTGGATTGGAGCATACGCACTTGGGAAGGAGTGAAGTTGGACACTCCGAACGCCTTGACCTTGCCTTGTTTGTGCAAGTGATTGAAGGTTTCGCTCACTTCCACAGGGTTCATTAACGGGTCAGGGCGATGAATCAGAAGCAAATCAATTTCGTTGGTGCGCAGATTCTTCAGAGACGTTTCAACCGACTGGGTGATGTGTGCGCGGGTTGTTTCGTAGGTTTTGATTGAATGATGTGGCCTATTGTCTGAAACAAGTTTAATTCCGCACTTTGTGATGAGTTGCAGTTTGTGCCGAGGAATTCCATGTTTGACCATGGCTTGTCCGAACAACTCCTCGCACTCGTAATTTCCATAAATGTCGGCGTGGTCGAACGTGGTGATGCCGTGCTCGAGAGCCATTAATATTTTACGGGCAACGGAGTCCGCATTGGCTTCATTTTTATCGTCAGCAAGCCGCCAAGCGCCAAAAACCAAGGGTGACATAACAAAGTTCTTCATTGACGGACTCCTGCGCCCAGCGGCGTATTCGGAAGAGAGGATGGAATGCGACCTTGAAGTTCAGCGATTTTGCCGCGACGGAATCGGGGCAAAACATATTTACCTACGAGTCCGCACTCATCAAAATGAGGATAACCCGATAAAACAAATGAGCGGATTCCCATGTCGATATAGCGGTTTAATTTACTGACGATTTGATCCGGCGTGCCAACAAGAGCGCATCCGCAGCCGGAGCGAGCCCGACCTACACCCGTCCATAAGAATTCCTCGGCGAATCCGTCTTCATCTGCCATTGTGCGCATTTCTGCCTGCATCGCAACACCGAAAGATTTCGCGTCAAGCGCTCTGTTACGGATTTCAGAGCCTTTTTCATCGCTTAATTTCGAAACGAGTTTTCTTGCTGCGGCTCGGGCCTCTTGTTCAGTTTCACGAACAATCATGTGTACCCGCAGACCAAAATCGACACGTCGGCCATAGGCCTCGGCTCTGCGTGTCATCTCTTGCATGTGCGAGCGCAAGCGGTCCTCGGTTTCGGGCCACATCAAAAACACGTCGCATTCGCGGGCGCAGAGATCCAGAGCGTCTGGCGAGAGTCCGCCAAAATACAGCAGAGGACCGCCATTTTGCTGATAGGGTTTGCAGGGAGCCGCCGGTAATTTGAGTTTGTAGAACTCGCCTTCGAAGTTGATTTCTTCTTGCGTCCAGCACTGCCGGAGAATCTGACACACTTCGCGCGATTTCGCGTAACGGATTTTTGAATCCAGAGTTTCGCCAGGCACGTCGGATGAAATGATATTTACGGTCAGACGCCCTTCAAGCATATGATCGAGGGTTGCCAACGTGCGCGCAAGCATCGCGGGATGAACTTCGCCACAGCGAATCGCAGCGAGAAGACTCATTTTCTTTAGTTGAGGGGCAAGTGCAGCCGCAAAAGTAAGGGTGTCTTGTCCAACCTGATAACTGCTTGGACACAGCATATTATCGAACCCTTGCCGCTCGGCCTCGAGGGCGATTTTTGAAACGTGTGCCCATGAGCTTTTGAGGCGAGATTCGGGAACTCCCAAATACTCAAAATCGTCGGAGCAGATAGGAGCGAACCAACTCATCTCAACGATTTCGGGGGAGGTTGTGCGGGGGATGATCCCCGCGCTG